>JAUXQA010000452.1 GCA_030683195.1 Rhodoferax sp.
GGGCGCTGCGCGCCTCGGAATAGGTGATGATTTTCATGGGATGCCTTATTTAACTTGTACTTGAAGTCGTGCAAGTATAGGACGATGGGGGCGCCCTGATGTGCCTCAACGACATCGGTCACAAGCTTTAAGCAATGACAATGTGACCGTGCGGCCAAGTCGCGTGGCAAAAATCGCACTGACTTCATCCTGGACTCTGCCCGTCTGGCAGCAGAAGACACTTTGCTGGACCAAGTGATCATGGCGGTCAGTCCGCAAGCATTTGAGGAGTTTCAGGCCAGGTTGGACCTGCCGCCCAAGGCTAATGCGCATTTTCGCAAAACCATGCAGACCCCCGCCCCGTGGGTACGCGGATGAATTTGACGGCGCCAGTGCCTTTGAACGCCTGATTAATTTTTCCACCACCCTGATTTTGACGGCACATGAGCAGCCCTGCCCTCTTCGTGTATAAACACGTATAAACATTTTTCAGGGGTCCATCATGGGTGCAATCATCACGGCCAATCAAACCATTCAGGAGTGGGGCAATGGCCTTGCTGTGCGCATCACGGCGCCGGTTGCCAAAGCGGCTCGCTTTACCGTGGGCCTGCCGGTCACGGTTGAAGTGGTGGAAGAAGGCATTTTGCTGCGGGTTGCTGGCCAGCCCAAACTCACCCTGGCACAAAAACTCAAAGCATTCGACCCCGCCATTCACTGCGGCGAAGTCATGGCCAGTGGCACGGTTGGCGCTGAGGTGTTTTGATGGCCGCCACCAAACACTGGGTACCTGATCGGCGCGACATGATCTGGATTGACTTCAACCCCCAAGTCGGCACCGAGATGAAAAACGAACACCCCATGCTGGTGCTATCGCCTAAAGCCTTCAACGAGCGCACCGGCATCGTCATCGGCTTGCCCATGACACACGCCTCCAGCAACGAGACCAACCCCTTCGCCATCAAGTTCACTGACGCCCGAGGTGAGGTTTGTTATGTGCTGACGCACCAACCCAAATCATTCGACTGGCGAAAGCGCGGCGCGCGACCCCACCCGTCAAAACAGGCTCCAGCCCCCACATTTGAGGCTGCCCGTGAGTCTCTTAACGACATCATTTCCATCGGATAAGCACGACCCTGTACACCCAACTGCAAACCGCCAAGAGCGAAGAGGACGTCAAAGACGCCTACATCAAAGCCCTGGGCCTCAAGGGCTAAACCAAGGGCCTGATTGACATTCAAACCAGGGAAATCTGGTTTGAGGCCAAAGACACCGGGCGCCACTCCAGTTACGCCATGTTCACGCAACTGCTGCATTACGTGCAGGTGGCGTTGAACGCGGGCGAAACCGTGCCGCCGTTCCTTGCGGTCATCGACACCGAAAAAGCCGCTTTGATGAAAAGCACCGACGTGCTGCCATTTCTCGCCAAGAAAACAGTCAAGTGGGCCAAATCCGCCAGCCAGTACTCGCAGGACGCGCTGGACGAAATATCGGCCCACATTGGCACCCACTTTGTGTCGTTCAAGATCAAGACGCATGAAGACGAGTTTTTGAGCACGGTCAAAATCGCCATCAAATCCGGCGACATCATCCGCACCCAAATCACCCCCGACAACCTGAAGCAGGTGTTTGACAAATGGGTCGCCATGGTGGGCCGGGAGATTGTGGGCATCAAGGAAGACGACTACGCCCTGCTGTTTTTCGCGGACATCATGCACGACGGCACGGTCTCTACCCACGCCAACCTGCCCGCCGAATTGCTGCACAAAACGGTGCGCCGGTCTTCAGCCTGGCCGGCAAAATGTATGAGCTGGGCAACAAGGAAGGCTACCGCCAGTTTTGGGCGATCTACCACAAGCCGCCCAAATCAGAGTACCGCGACTACCTGCTGGAACGCCGCGACAGCCTGATTCCGCTGGACGAGCGCAGCTTCAAGGGCGCCTTTTACACACCGCTGCATGTGGTGGATAAAGCCTATGACAAGCTCACCGAGACCCTGGGCAACAACTGGCAAAAAGACTACATCGTGTGGGACATGTGCTGCGGCGTGGGCAACCTGGAGGTCAAGCACAGCAACCCGCGCAACATCTACATGAGCACGCTGGACCAAGCCGACATCGACGTGATGCGCGCCACCAAGACCTGTGTGGCCGCTCAGCGGTTTCAGTACGACTATTTGAATGACGACATCACCGATGACGGGCGCATTGACTACAGCCTGAGCAACAAGGTGCCTGCGCCGCTGCGCGCGGCGATCGCGGGGGGTAAGAAGATATTGGTGCTGATCAATCCGCCGTATGCGGAGGCTGGCAATCGTGGCAACACCGAAATCAAATTGGGCACAGAGAGTAAATCTGGCGTAGCCACTACAAAAACTGCCAAGAGCATGGTTGACTACGGCTATGCATCCCGTGAATTATTTGCTCAGTTCTTGGCGCGCATCAGCATCGAAATGCCGACAGCGACTGTCGCCATGTTCAGCACGATGAAATACATCAATGCGCCGAACTTCGAAAAATTCCGGCAAGCATGGAACGCTCAGTACCAAGGAGGTTTTGTCGTTCATAACCAGGCTTTTGATGGTTTGAGTGGCAAATTTCCTATCGGTTTTTTAATTTGGGAAACAGACCAAACCGCGGCGACGAAAACACCGATTACGGAAATATCGGTGGACGTTCTGGACAGAAATGTTCAAGAAATTGGCGAAAAAAGTTTTTACAACTTGCCAAATTCCCAATTGCTTTCAAACTGGATAGGCCGGCAAAAACCAAACACAAAAGATGCCTTGCCATTGATAAACGCAATTACACCGACGACCAAAACGGTTGGTGTACGCCGCACCAAGTGGGCGGATGGCGCAATTGGTCACATGCTGTGTGATAGCAATGATTTACAACACGCGGAACAAATGACCGCTGTATTTTCTTCAGTCCACAGCATGGGGCATGCGGGCGGTTTTTTCATTACCACCGAAAACCTGCTGCAAGCCATCACTATTTTTTCGGTACGAAAGCTCGTACGTCCAACTTGGCTCAATGACCGCGACCAGTTTCTGCAACCCACCTCGCCACTTTCCGACGAGTTCAAGACCGACTGCCTAGTCTGGACTCTATTCAACCGTGGCAACCTGACAGCAAGTGCCAACGACCTCGAATGGAACGCCAGAAAGTGGTCGCTGGTCAACCACTTCATCCCCTTCACCGAGGCCGAAGTGGGCGCACCGGACAGGTTTGAGTCCGACTTCATAGTGCAGTACCTCGCCGACAAGACCTTGTCCACCGAAGCCCTGGCCGTGCTGGGTGCCGGGCGCGGCTTATGGTAAGCCTACTTTGCCCACACCGATGTGCGCACCGTGCGTGACGACTACAAACTCAACCGCCCCGATGTCGGCTGGTACCAAGTGCGCAACGCCCTGAAAGCCCGCAACACCAGCGGCGACACCGCCCCGGTCAACTTCAGCCCCTTTGAAGCCGCCTACCAGCTGCTGACCGACAAGCTGAAACCCCAAGTCTTCAGCTTGGGCTTTTTGCGCTGAAACGCCAACTCAACTACCCACGCGACATCAGCCACGGTGCGATGGCCGGATAGGGGGCATGCGGCCATGTGTGATGTAGCCGACGCTGGTCAACAATAAAAATGTATTAACAAATTGACTGACATCCAAATATTTTGTTAATACAATAACAAATATGCGCTACGAACACGACCCGAAAAAACTCGCTGAAAACGTCAACAAACATAAGGTGTGGTTTGAGTTGGTAGACGGTTTTGAATGGGAATCTGCCCAGATCATTGTGGACAGCCGGCAACAGTACGCTGAGACCCGGTTCCGCGCGACAGGGATGATTGCGCACCGCGTACATGTGTTGGTTTTTTGTTTTCGTGAAACAAAAATCCGCCTGATCAGCTTAAGAAGAGCCAACCCAAGAGAGGTCAAGAACTATGCAAGAGACCATTAAAACCCGCTCTGGCCGGGTCATCATCATGCCCACCGCAGAGGAAGAAGCCCAGATCAACGCCGGCATTGCAGCCGACCCGGACAACCCCGAGTGGACAGACGCTGACTTTGCCCGTGCCCTCCCCGCCCGCGAGTTCTTTTCGCCCGAGGTGTACGCGCAACTTTGTGCCCTGCGCCAACGTGGCCCCAAAGACAAGCCGCTCAAGGTGCCCACCACGATCCGTTTTGACGCTGACGTGCTCGCAGACCTGAAGGCCAGCGGGAAAGGCTGGCAAACACGCGTGAATGAGGCCATGCGGGAGTGGGTGCGCAAGCACCCAGCAATTTAATAGCACTCCACCCAATAGATACGCCGGCCAGGAGTAAAAATCATGCTGTACCCCGTTTACGTTCACCCTGGCGACACGTCCCACGCTTACGGTGTCGAAGTGCCGGATTTTCCTGGCTGCTTTTCTGCTGCTGATGATTTGCAGGACTTACCTCGCATGGTGCAGGAGGCGGTAGAGGTCTGGTGTGACGGTGAGGATATGGATTTACCCGCACCAAGCGGGCTTGATGCACTGGCAGCAAAACCAGACTACGCAGGAGGCGTATGGATGCTGATTGATCTGGATGTGTCGCGCCTGGACGTGCGCAGCAACCAAAAGCCCATGCGTATCAATATCTCAATGCCTGCGGGCCTGGTTCACGACATTGACCGGGCAGCGCGCGCCAGTGGCGCCACCCGCAGCGGGTTCCTGGCTCAGGCCGCACGGCGGGCCATGGCGGTTTGATTTAAATAGCACCCCACCCAATAAACACGCCGGCTAGAGCCCTAAAACCCTTGAAAATGGCCCCAAAGGGGCCAAATCCTTCGCCAACCCCCGAATAGCGGCTTCATCCAGCGTTTCCTGCGCCAGCAAAGCGCGGGCGCCGCGCTCCAGCACCTCGCGGTTGGCAGCCAGTATGGCCGTAGCGCGCTCAAAGCCACCCATCACAATGCCCCGAATGGCGTCGTCAATGCGTTGCAAAGTGGCTTGGGCGACCTGGTTGGTATGGGGTAACAAACCAGCGGGCAGGTCCATCATTTGCTGGCGCTGGGGCTCAAAGGCGACGTAGCCCAGCGCCTCGTCCATGCCGTAGCGGGTGACCATGTCGCGGGCGATGTCGGTGGCTTTGGCAAGGTCGTCCGCTGCGCCGGTGGAGAGCACCTCAAACACCAGTTTCTCCGCCGCTCTGCCGCCCAGCAGCACGGCAATTTTTTGCTCCAGTTCGGGGCGAGTCATCAGGTAGCGGTCTTCGGTGGGGCGCTGATTGGTGTAACCCAGCGCGCCAATGCCGCGCGGAATGATGGAGACCTTGTGCACCGGGTCGGTGCCCGGCTGGGCCAGCGCCACCAGGGCGTGGCCCATTTCATGAAACGCCACGGCCTCGCGCTCTTTGGGGTTCAACACACGGTTTCGGCGCTCCAGCCCGGCCACAATGCGCTCCACCGCGGCGGTGAAGTCGGGCAGCGTGACCTCGTTGGCTTTGCGCCGGGTCGCGACCAGCGTGGCCTCGTTGACCAAATTCGCCAGGTCGGCACCGCTAAAGCCGGGGGTGAGCGCGGCCACGTCTTCCAGGTTCAGCGTGGTGCTCAGGGTCACCTTGCGGGCGTGCACCTTCAGGATGTCGGTGCGGCCCTTGCGGTCCGGGCGGTCCACCAGCACCTGGCGGTCAAAGCGCCCCGCACGCAACAGCGCGGGGTCCAGAATCTCGGGCCGGTTGGTGGCCGACAAGATGATCAGGCCCACAGACGAATCAAACCCGTCCATTTCCGACAGCAACTGGTTCAGGGTTTGTTCTTTTTCGTCGTGGCCACCCAAACCGGGGAAAGCGCCCCGCGCCCGGCCTAATGCATCAAGTTCATCGATAAAAATAATAGCAGGGGCTAGTCTGCGGGCCTGCTCGAACAGGTCGCGCACGCGGGCAGCGCCCACGCCTACAAACATCTCGACAAACTCGCTGCCCGAGATCGAGAAAAACGGCACGCCCGCCTCCCCCGCCACGGCCTTGGCCAGCAGCGTCTTGCCCGTGCCCGGCGGCCCGACCAGCAGCACGCCTTTGGGAATGTGCGCACCCAGGCGCCCGTACTCCTGCGGGTGCTTGAGGAAGTCCACCACCTCCTCCAGCTCATGGCGGGCCTCGTCAACACCGGCCACGTCCGCAAAGGTCACACCCGTATTGGTTTGCACGTAAATTTTGGCGCGGCTCTTGC
>JAUXQA010000456.1 GCA_030683195.1 Rhodoferax sp.
TGGATGTCTGGTTCCCCGAGGGAACCTCGATTGCCGCCAATGAACTTGTCGTCAAGCGCATGGAGTCGCGCCTGATGCAGGAGCCGGGTGTGGACAGTGTCACTGCCTGGGTTGGCTCTGGTGTGCCTCGTTTCTATTTGCCCATGGACGCGATTTTTCCGCAGAGCAACGTTTCGCAATTTATTGTGTTGCCTAAGGATCTGACGACCCGGGAGTCTCTGCGTCTGAAGTTGCCCATCCTCATGGCGCAGGAGTTCCCCGAGGTGCGCGCCCGGATCAAGATTTTGCCAAATGGCCCACCCGTGGCTTATCCGGTGCAGTTTCGGGTGGTCGGTGGCGAGCCTTTGGGCCTGCGTGAGCGGGCAGACGAAGTCAAGACGGTGATGCGCGAGAGCACCAACACCCGTGGCGTGAACGACAACTGGAACGAGTCCATCAAGGTCATGCGGCTGGAAGTAGACCAAACCAAAGCGCGAGCACTGGGTGTTACCAGCCAGTCGATTGCTCAAGCGTCCAAGACCATTTTGAGTGGCACCACCGTGGGCCAGTACCGCGAAGGCGATAAGTTGATCGACATCGTGCTGCGCCAACCGCTGGACGAGCGCGACGCCATCACGGACATTGGCAACGCCTATTTGCCCACGGCCAGTGGCAAGTCCATTCCCTTGACCCAGATTGCCAAACCCACATTTTCCTGGGAGCCGGGTGTGATGTGGCGTGACAACCGCGACTACGCCATTACCGTACAAAGCGACATCGCGGAAGGTTTGCAGGGCGCCACTGTGACGGCCGAGTTGCTGCCCAAACTACGCGCCCTGGAGGCATCGTGGAAGGCGCAAGGCCAGGATGTCTACCGTATTGAGGTCGCTGGCGCTGTGGAAGAGAGCGCCCGGGGTTCCTCAAGCATCGTGGCGGGTATTCCCATCATGCTGTTCATCACATTCACGCTGTTGATGCTGCAGTTGCACAGCTTCAGCCGCGCCATGCTGGTGTTTTTGACCGGGCCTCTGGGTATTGCTGGCGTTGCGTTGGCCTTGCTGTTGTCGGGTCGGCCCTTCGGTTTCGTGGCGCTGCTCGGTGTTGTGGCCCTGATGGGCATGATTCAGCGGAACTCGGTGATCCTGATTGACCAGATCGAGCAAGATCGCGCCAAGGGCATCCCCGCGTGGGACGCGATTGTCGAGTCCACGGTGCGCCGATCACGTCCGATCATCCTCACGGCTGCTGCGGCCGTGTTGGCGATGATCCCTTTGTCGAGGTCGGTTTTCTGGGGTCCGATGGCGGTATCCATCATGGGTGGGCTCATTGTGGCAACGGTATTAACCCTGCTTGCCTTGCCCGCAATGTATGCGGCTTGGTTCAGGGTCAAACAAGAGGGCCCCGCAGCAGGTTAAAATCTCAAGCTGACCTAATTCCAGAGGGTTGTCACGCAGACTTCTCTCCTTGTTTTTTTGCGCGGGTGGCGAAATTGGTAGACGCACCAGGTTTAGGTCCTGACGTCCGCAAGGATGTGCGGGTTCGAGTCCCGCCCCGCGCACCAACTTATTAGTAATTAGTGGAACAGTCCGCCGCTTCAACGAGGCGTGCGCTGTCCCCGATGTTTTGAATTTTGGAGAACCACCATGGCTGTTACCGTTGAAACTCTTGAAAAGCTGGAACGAAAAATAACATTGACCTTGCCCGTCGGCAGCATTCAGTCAGAGGTTGAGTCGCGTCTGAAGAAGCTCGCTCGTACCACCAAGATGGACGGGTTTCGTCCAGGCAAGGTGCCCATGAACGTGGTTGCCCAGCGTTATGGTTATTCGGTTCACTACGAAGTCATGAATGACAAGGTCGGCGAGGCTTTTGCCGTGGCTGCCAAAGAAGCCAAGCTTCGCGTTGCCGGTCAGCCCCGCATCACTGAAAGCGCCGCGTCGCCTGAGGGCGAAATGGCCTTTGACGCCGTGTTTGAGGTGTTTCCGGAAGTCAAAATTGGCGACTTGGCCACTGCTGAAGTGGAAAAAGTGACCGCCGAGGTGACGGACGCTGCCATCGACAAGACCCTGGATATCTTGCGCAAGCAGCGTCGCACCTTCGCGCCGCGCGCCCAGGATGCGGCAGCCCAAGAGGGTGACCGCGTGATGGTTGACTTTGAAGGCAAGATCGACGGCGAAGTGTTCGCTGGCGGCAAGGCCGAGGACTTCCAGTTCATCGTGGGCGATGGCCAGATGCTAAAGGAGTTCGAAGAAGCCACCCGTGGCATGAAAGCCGGCGAAAGCAAAACATTTCAACTGGCTTTTCCCGCTGACTACCATGGCAAAGATGTCGCGGGCAAGACCGCGGACTTCATGGTGACACTCAAGAAGATCGAGGCAGCCCACTTGCCGGAAATCAACGAAGCATTGGCCAAGTCCTTGGGCATTGCTGATGCGACAGTAGAAGGCTTGCGCGCCGATATCAAGAAGAACTTGGAGCGTGAGGTCAAGTTCCGCCTTTTGGCCCGTAACAAACAGGCTGTGATGGATGCACTGGTGTCCAAGGCTGAGTTGGATTTGCCGACTACCAGCGTGCAAAGCGAGATTGCCCGCCTGTTGGAAGGCGCCCGCGCTGACCTGAAGCAACGTGGAATCAAAGACGCTGACAAGGCTGAAATTCCGGAAGACATCTTCCGTCCACAGGCCGAGCGACGTGTGCGTTTGGGGCTGGTGGTGGCTGAGTTGGTTCGCTCCAATACCCTGCAAGCCAAGACTGAGCAGATCAAGTCTCATATTGAAGAGCTCGCCGCAAGCTATGAAAAGCCTGCGGACGTGATGCGTTGGTACTACAGCGACAACAATCGCCTGGCAGAAGTGGAAGCCATCGTAATTGAGAACAATGTCACTGATTTCGTGCTGGCGCAAGCCAAGATCACTGAAAAGACCGTGACCTTTGATGAGTTGATGGCTCAAAACTGAAAGTGAAGCCGCTCCGGGGCGGCTGTGATGGGGCTTGTTGCGGGCTTGCAGTCTGGCATTCAGGCCCCATTTTCTTTGTGCCGTCGATTATTCGGTAAAGTATTGATTTATTTGGAGACAGCATGAACGTGCGATTTGGTGCAATGGAAACGCAAGGCTTGGGCATGGTCCCCATGGTGATTGAGCAGTCAGGGCGCGGCGAGCGGTCTTATGACATTTACTCGCGTCTGCTCAAAGAGCGCGTAATTTTTATGGTCGGTCCGGTCAATGACTATGTGGCCAATCTTGTTGTTGCCCAGCTGCTTTTCCTGGAAAGCGAAAATCCCGATAAGGATATTTCTTTCTATATCAATTCACCCGGCGGCTCTGTCAGCGCGGGCATGGCGATCTATGACACCATGAATTTCATCAAGCCGGAAGTCTCGACCCTGTGTACGGGTATGGCTGCCAGCATGGGCGCTTTCTTGTTGGCTGCTGGCGCCAAAGGCAAACGCTTCTCCTTGCCTAACTCCAAGGTCATGATCCACCAGCCGTCAGGCGGAAGTCAGGGGCAAGCAACCGAGATTGAAATTCAGGCGCGTGAAATTCTTAAAACTCGCGAACAACTCAACAAGATTCTGGCGGAGCGTACTGGTCAGCCCCTGGAACGTATCGAGCGCGACACTGAGCGTGACTACTATATGTCCGCCGATGAGTGCAAGGAATATGGTCTGATTGACCAGGTCATCTCAAAAAGGGCATAGCCTCATGGCAGAGAAAAAAGGCGCCTCCAGCGAAAAAACACTTTACTGTTCCTTTTGCGGAAAAAGCCAGCATGAGGTCAAAAAACTCATTGCTGGACCCTCAGTTTTTGTGTGTGACGAATGCATTGATCTCTGCAACGAGATCATTCGCGATGAGTTGCCTGCAACGACCGAGGGTCGCGAGGCGAGCAGTGACCTGCCCACGCCAGCCGAGATCAAGGCCAATCTTGACAGCTACGTCATTGGTCAGGAGCCAGCCAAGCGAACGATGGCTGTGGCGGTTTACAACCACTACAAGCGTTTGCGCCACAAGGAAAATGCAAAAAAGGATGATGTGGAGTTGGCCAAAAGCAATATTTTGCTGATTGGTCCAACCGGTTCAGGCAAAACTCTGTTGGCCCAAACGCTCGCCCGGATGCTGGACGTTCCCTTTGTCATGGCAGATGCCACTACATTGACTGAAGCAGGCTATGTTGGCGAAGACGTTGAAAATATCGTGTTAAAGCTCCTGCAAAGCTGTAACTACGATGTCGAACGTGCACAGCGCGGTATTGTCTACATTGATGAAATCGACAAGATATCCCGTAAATCAGATAATCCGTCAATCACTCGTGACGTATCCGGCGAGGGTGTGCAGCAGGCCTTGTTGAAGTTGATTGAAGGCACGATGGCAAGCGTGCCGCCGCAAGGTGGACGCAAGCACCCTAACCAGGATTTTGTGCAGGTGGATACCACCAATATTTTGTTCATTTGCGGCGGCGCCTTCTTTGGGCTTGAAAAGGTCATCGACAACCGCACTGCGTCTTCCGGCATTGGATTTGGTGCGTCGGTTAAGAGCAAAGAGCAGCGCAGCCTGACTCAGGTGTTCAAAGAAGTTGAACCGGAAGACTTGATTAAATTCGGCCTGATTCCTGAGTTGGTGGGGCGCATGCCGGTCGTGGCGACCTTGGCCGAGCTGACAGAGGAGGCGCTCGTACAGATTTTGACGGAGCCGAAGAACGCTTTGGTGAAGCAGTACGGCAAGTTGTTGGCTATGGAGGGTGTTGATCTTGAGATCAGACCCTCAGCCTTGAAAGCCATTGCCAAGAAAGCCTTGGCTCGCAAAACAGGTGCCCGTGGATTGCGCTCCATTTTGGAGCAAGCCTTGCTGGACACCATGTATGAGTTACCCAACACCGTCAATGTAGACAAGGTTGTGGTGGATGAATCGACCATCGAAGAGAACAAGCCACCTTTGCTCGTATACCGCGAAGCTGCGAAAAAGGCCTGATCTGGGCTGGGTTTGCATGCGTTTTTCTTGAGTTAATATTTTCAACTTGCCAATAATCATTGGCCAGTTGAAATTTTTCATTTCTGATCCATATTTAACAGGTAACGAAAGGTCACCCCATGTCTGGTCACACTCCTCTACCTGCCACCCCGATTGATTTGCCGCTGTTGCCTTTGCGTGACGTGGTCGTATTTCCTCACATGGTCATCCCGCTTTTTGTGGGACGACCCAAGAGCATCAAGGCACTCGAAGCGGCCATGGAATCCGAGCGACGCATCATGTTGGTCGCCCAAAAGGCCGCAGCCAAGGATGATCCCTTGGTGACCGATATGTTTGACGTTGGATGCGTTTCCACGATTTTGCAGATGCTGAAGCTGCCCGACGGTACGGTCAAAGTCCTCGTTGAAGGCCAGCAGCGTGCGCGAGTCAACAAAATTGAAGAAGGCGAGTTGCACTTTTCTGCCAACGTCACGCCCGTAGAAGCAGTTGCTGAGCCCGAGGTCAAGCCACGCGGAAAAGCCAGTGAGGTTGAGGCTCTGCGCCGCGCTGTGATGCAGCAGTTTGATCAATACGTCAAACTCAACAAGAAAATCCCGCCAGAGATCCTGACGTCGATTTCAAGTATTGATGATCCGGGCCGTATGGCCGACACAATCGCAGCCCATTTACCGCTGAAGTTGGACAGCAAGCAGGCTGTGCTGGATTTATCGGGCGTCAAGGAGCGGTTGGAAAACTTGTTCGAACAGATCGAGCGAGAGGTTGACATCCTGAATGTGGACAAAAAAATCAGGGGACGCGTGAAGCGTCAAATGGAAAAAAATCAGCGCGATTTTTACCTCAATGAGCAAGTTAAGGCGATCCAGAAGGAACTGGGCGAGGGAGAAGATGGCGCAGATATCGATGAGATCGAGAAAAAGATCAAGTCCGCCAAGATGCCCAAAGACGCCCTTAAAAAGGCGGAAGCTGAACTCAAGAAGCTCAAGCTGATGTCGCCCATGTCTGCTGAGGCAACTGTGGTGCGCAACTACATCGATGTACTCATTGGTCTACCTTGGGCAGGTAAGACGAAGATCAAACACAACCTGGGTCACGCGGAGCAGGTGCTTAACGAAGATCATTATGGTCTCGATAAAGTCAAGGATCGCATTCTTGAGTATCTTGCGGTGCAACAACGTGTGGATAAGGTCAAAGCACCCATTCTGTGTCTGGTTGGACCACCTGGCGTGGGTAAAACCTCTTTGGGTCAGTCTATTGCTAAGGCAACGGGACGTAAATATGTGCGCATGGCACTAGGTGGTATGCGGGATGAGGCGGAAATTCGGGGTCATCGTCGCACCTACATTGGCGCAATGCCCGGCAAGGTTCTGCAGAGTCTCTCGAAGGTTGGTACGCGCAATCCCTTGTTTTTGCTGGATGAAATCGACAAGCTCGGCACAGATTTCCGTGGAGATCCGTCCAGCGCTTTGCTGGAAGTGCTTGACCCGGAGCAAAACCACAAATTTGGTGACCATTATGTTGAAGTTGACTTTGATTTGAGCGATGTCATGTTCGTCGCGACATCGAACTCGATGAACATACCGCCCGCCCTGCTTGATCGGATGGAGGTCATTCGACTGTCGGGTTATACCGAAGACGAAAAAGTCAATATTGCCCTCAAATATTTGTTGCCAAAGCAGCTGACGAATAACGGCGTCAAAGAAGCTGAATTACTGGTGACGGAGGAAGCGGTTCGCGACATCGTGCGTTATTACACGCGTGAAGCCGGTGTACGTTCCTTGGAGCGTGAGCTCTCTAAGATCTGCCGTAAGGTGGTCAAGGGATTGCAACTGAAGAAGATGGTGCCGCAGGTCAAAGTAGTGGGTGAAAACCTCAATGATTTTCTTGGGGTTCGCAAGTTTAATTACGGGCGGGCTGAACAGCAAAATCAGGTGGGCC
>JAUXQA010000459.1 GCA_030683195.1 Rhodoferax sp.
TCAAGACCGTGCGGTGCTGGCCCAAGCCCTGATTGAATGGTGCGCGCAGGCAAAACTGTCGTCATTGCATCTGCTGTTTTCAAGTGCGGCGGATATTGAGGCTTGTACCGCGGCACACATGCTGCTACGGCACACAGTGCAGTTCCACTGGACCAACACCAAGCCGGGCTATGCTGATTTCGATGCTTTTCTGGCGTCACTGGCGCAGGATAAGCGCAAGAAAATTCGACAGGAGCGGCGCAAAGTGTCGGATGCCGGGGTGAGCTTTCGCCACGCCCAAGGGGTTGACATCACGGGAGGAGAATGGGATTTTTTCTACCGCTGTTACGAGCGGACCTACCTGGAACACGGCAACGCACCGTACCTGAGCCGCGATTTCTTTCAGCGCATGGCCGACACCATGCCGGAGAACTGGCTGCTTTTCACGGCAGAGCGTGCGGGCATGCCGATTGCTACCAGTTTAATAGCAATAAACCCTTTTATTGCGCCGGCTGGAGGCCTAGAAGACTTAAATAACCATCAGGGAGTGGCTTACGGCCGTTATTGGGGTGCTCTGGACCGCGTGGATTGCCTGCACTTTGAGGCCTGCTACTACCAACCGCTGCAGTGGTGCATCGAGCACGGCTACCAGCGGTTTGAAGGGGGCGCCCAGGGGGAGCACAAAATGGCCCGGGCGCTGCTGCCGGTCAAAACCACCAGCGCCCACTGGCTGGCCAACCCTTCATTTGCGGATGCGGTGGACCGCTACCTGGAGCGCGAGGGCCAGGGCATCGCCCAGTACATGGACGAGCTACAGGACCGCAGCCCGCTGAAAGCCCGGTTGGGTTAAACGGCTTGCCCCATGCCCAGTTCGACGTTGCTCATCAGGGCCTCGATATTCATCACGATCAGCATTCGGTCAGCCAACGTGGCCAGGCCAGTGATGAAGCGGGCGTCAATGGCGGCTTCAAACTGAGGTGCGGGTTTGATGGACTGCTGGGTCAAAGTGACCACATCCGACACGGCGTCGACCACGGCGCCCACCACGGTTCCGCGCACGTTAAGGATGATGACCACCGTGAACTCGTTGTAGTTCACCGTGGCGATGTTGAGCTTGAGGCGCAGATCCACGATCGGCACGATCACCCCCCGCAGATTGACCACACCTTTGACGAACGATGGCGCATTCACCATGCGCGTGGGTTCCTCATAGGAGCGGATCTCCTGCACCCGCAAAATGTCAATGGCGTACTCTTCCGTGCCCAGCCTCAGGGTCAGAAACTGACCGCCATCCGGCATCGCTTGGGCCCCGGGCTGGGCGGGCTGAAATCCGCTGGTCGATTTTCTTTGTAAGGTTTCCATGGGTGCGTGCGTCGGTCTGATTGAGTTGCGCAAATGATACACGCGCCACTGGAAACCCCGGTGGCGCAACGGTCGACAGGAGGTTAGGCTTCTGGCAGGAGATCAATCAAAAATGCACACACTCAGCGGCCTGGATGCCTTGTTTCTTTACCTGGAGACGCCACAGACGCCGATGCACATCGGGTCCTTCTGTCTGTATGAACCCCCTGAATTACTCAAGGGGAGCTTGCACAAGGCCATCAAGGCCCACATTGCCAAGCGCTTGCACCTTGCGCCAGTCTTCACTCGCAAACTGGGATTGATGCCGCTGGACATGGGGCACCCGGTTTGGGTGGACGCCGAGCCGGTGGACCTGAACTTTCATATCCGGCAGGTCAAGGGCAACATCCTGACCGTGCGGGAAGCTGAAAGCATCTGCGCCGAGTTGCACAGCCGCCTGATGGACCGCAGCCAGCCGCTGTGGGAATTTCATGTGTTTGAACACATTCAGCGCCCGGACGGCAGCCTGTGCGCAGGTGTGTACTCCAAAATTCACCATGCGGCGCTGGATGGCAAGGGCGGCACGGTGCTCACCAACGCCATCATGGACCTGGGCCCCGTGCCACGCGACGTACCGCAGCCCAAGAAATCGGGCCGCGCCCGGGCGGCCCCGGCACTCAAGACCGGGGAGATGATCAGTGCGGTGTTGTCGACGTCGCTGTCACAGTATGTCAACCTGATCAAGGCTCTGCCCCAGGCGGCGCGCGCGTTTGGCAGCACGCTGGTCAAACAAACAGCGGCTGGCAGCGGTGAGGGCAGCCGGCCCAAATCGCCGATCCAGCTGGCGCCCATGACCGATTTCAACGTGGCCATCACGAACGAGCGCAGCTTTGGCACGGCACGACTTTCGTTTGCCGACTGCCGCACCATGGCCCGGGCCACCGGGGGCACTTTCAACGACATTGTTTTGTGGATTTGCGCAACCGCCCTGCGCACTTACCTCAAGAAACATGGCGGCATTCCGACCAAATCGCTTCTGGCTGCCATGCCGATCAATTTGCGCGAGGAAGGCAATGAAGACTTCAACACGCAGGCCTCGATGACCGTGGTGGACCTGGGCACCCACTGGGCCGATCCGCTCAGGCGACTCAAAGCGATCATGGCGTCCACAGCCAAAGTCAAAACAGCCCGCAATGACCTGAAAGAGGTGATTCCCACCGATTTCCCGTCTTTGCTTGCGCCCTGGGTCGTGGGCGGCGCGGCCAAGGCGGCGTTCAAGGTGTACAGCGCCACCGGCCTGTCCCACCGCTTGCCCATGATGGCCAACCTGGTCATCAGCAACGTGCCCGGCCCCAAAGTGCCGCTGTACATGGCTGGCGGCAGGATGCTCACCTTTCACCCCCTGTCCATCGTGGTCCATGGGGTTGCGCTCAACATCACGATCCAGACCTATGCCGGCCAGGTTGATTTTGGGGTGATAGCCGACAAGCGGGCCATGCCGGAGGTGCATGACCTGACGGACGCCATTCTTCAAGCGTTTGAGCTGGGCCAGCAGGTGCTGGCCCCGATTTCGAACCCAACACCTTTGCTCGCTGCGCCAACGCCAAAAAAAGCCAGAAAAAAGGCCATTTGAGGTTTTTTATATTCGCTTTGTCACAGCACTACCCCGGACATACTCCTGAAGATGACGATCAAGCACAACCTTCACATCAGCAAACCGCACGCGGCACCCAGCCCTTGGCTCATGGCGCTGGAATTTCGGGCCGCCTGGGAACTTGGCGCCCTTATTCCCGCTTGGTACTTTTTGAGAAACGCACCCAGAGGCGATGGCCATTCGGTGATCGTCTTTCCGGGCCTTTCCGCCAACGACGGCTCCACCGCGCCGCTGCGCGGATTTTTTGACAACCTGGGTTACGACACCTCTGGCTGGAACCAGGGCTTCAACTTTGGCCCGCGCGCAGGCGTGCTCCAGGCGGCCCGGCAGCAAGTCATCGACACCTGCCAGGCCTCAGGCAACAAGGTCAGTCTGATTGGCTGGAGC
>JAUXQA010000464.1 GCA_030683195.1 Rhodoferax sp.
ATCTGGCCGCTGTTGGCAAAGCAGCCAAACGCTGCGCCATTGACGGCATCCTCAATGTTGGCGTCGTCCAGAATCACCATGGGAGCTTTGCCACCCAACTCCAGCACCACCGGCTTGAGGTACTTGGCACAGGTCATGGCGATGATTTTTCCCACGCGAGTGGAACCGGTGAAGTTGACGCGGCGCACAGCCGGGTGCGCCACGATGGCCTCCACCACCGCACCGGCATCAGCCGGCGCATTGGTAATGTAGTTGACCACGCCGGGCGGAAAGCCCGCGTCCACAAACGCCTCTGCGATGAGCTGATGCGTGCGCGGGCAGTTTTCCGAGCCCTTGAAAATCACCGTGTTGCCACAGGCCAGTGGTGTGGCGATCGAGCGCACACCCAGAATCACCGGGGCGTTCCAGGGCGCAATGCCCAGCACCACGCCCGCAGGCTGGCGCACGCCCATGGCAAGGCTGCCCGGCACATCCGAGGGAATCACCTCGCCGCTGATCTGCGTGGTCAAGGAGGCCGCTTCGCGGATCATGCCGGCAGCAAGGTGCACGTTGAAACCCGCCCACATGGCGGTCGCCCCCGTCTCGGCACCCACGGCCTCAATGAACTGGGGCGTCTTGGCCTCCAGGGCATCGGCTGCCTTAAGCAGCAGGGCACGGCGCGCGCTGGGCCCGGTCTGACTCCAGGTCTTGAAAGCCTGGGCGGCGGCATCGGCGGCCATCACGGCATCGGCGGGCGACGCCGCCGGGGCACGGGTGGCCACACTGCCGTCCAGGGGGTTGCGGCGCTCAAAGGTCGCGCCGTTTTCAGCGGACACTTTGAGACCGTTGATGAGCATGGACAAATCGGACATGGGGTTCTCCTTAAGTAAATTTATTTGGGGGTTGAAGCCGCTGGCGCACCGAGGTAAGCCTCACGGATCACGCTGGAACGGGCCAGCAATGGGGCTGGGCCACTGGCCACCAGCGTCCCGCGCTCCATCACGTAGCCCCGGTCAGCCACGGCCAGCGCCTTCTTGACATTTTGCTCAACCATCAGGACCGTAGTGCCCTTGTTGGCGATGCGTCGCGCAATGGCCAGCAACTCATCCACCATCTTGGGCGCCAGCCCCAGCGACGGTTCGTCCAGCATCAGCAGGCGTGGTGCACTCATCATGGCGCGGGCCACGGCCACCATCTGCTGCTCACCACCGCTCATGGTGCCAGCCAGTTGCTGGGCACGCTCACGCAGCTTGGGAAAGTCGTTGAACGCTACCTCCAGACGGTGCGCCCGCTCGGCCTTGCTGACCAGCCAGCCCCCTAGTTCCAGATTTTCGGTCACCGTCATTTGCGGAAACAACTGACGCCCCTCGGCCACCAGGGCCATGCCGCGTTTAACAATATCGTGGGTCTTTTGGGGCAAGGCATCTCCATCCAGCAAGACCTCGCCAGTGCGCCCTATCAAGCCCGACAGCGCCTTAAGCAGCGTGGTTTTGCCCGCGCCATTGGGCCCCAGGATCACGGTCAAACCGGGCTTGATTTCCAGCGACAAATCGCGCAGCACCAAAAAAGCACCATAACCTGCGCTCAATTTATTGACCTTCAGGTGGGCCTGCCCGGTGCCACCCAAGACAAATGGCAAGGGGTCAAACCACATCATGCTAAGGCTCCTGCAGCTTCCGCCATCTCGTCGCCCAGATATGCCTCAATGACCTCAGCGTTGCGCACAACTTCAGACGGAGTGCCATCGGCAATTTTGCGCCCTTGGTGCAGCACAATCACGCGCTCCACATAACGCAGCAGGGTCGCCACCGCATGCTCGATCCAGACGACTGTCAGATCCAGTTCATCGCGCATGCGCAGAATCAGCTGCGCCATGTTGTCCACCTCCACCTCGGTCAATCCGGCCGCCACCTCATCCAGCAGCAACATGCGCGGACGTGTGGCCAGCGCCATGCCAATCTCCAGCACGCGCTGCTGCGAGGGCGTGATAGCGGCCGCTGGCAGGTCCGCCAGGTGAGCCAAGCCAATCAGTTCCAAAATGCTGGCCTCATCGCGCAGATGCCACGACGCTTCACGTCGGCGGCCGGCAAACTGCAAGCCAAAGTCAATGTTGGCCGCCACCGTCATGTCGGCAAATACGCGCGGTGTCTGAAACGTGCGCGCCACGCCAGCGGCGGCATAGTGGTGCGGCGGGCGACCGTCCAGGCGCTTGCCCCCGGCAATCAATTGGCCGGAGGTCGGCGCAATCACCCCCGAGATCGCATTGAAAAACGTCGTCTTGCCAGCCCCATTGGGACCGATGATGCCGACCAATTCGCCCGCCCGAAAAGTCGCGTTCACGGCATCCACCGCCGTGAGCCCGCCAAAGCGCACAGTGATGTCGCGGGCCTCCAAAAAAATATCAGACATTCTTGCTCTCCCCGCTCCACAGGGCGCGAACCCACTGGCGACTGCTTTGCCACCAGCCCCCGAACGTGCCCCAGCGCAAAGACGCCAAGCCACCCGGCAAATACAGCACACACAAAATCAACAACAGGCCCAGCGACATCATGTAAATCTGCGGAAACTCCAGGCGCAGCGTCTCGGCCAGTACGCTGAACACAATGGCCGCAATCAGCGGCCCCCACAGAGTCGCCGCACCACCGATCAGGGCGATCAACACCGTCTGAAACCCGATGAAGGGGTTGAACACCGTGTGCGGATCAATGTAGGTCCAGCGCACGGCCATCGCTGCGCCCACCGCACCGGCAAAGGCCGCCGTCAAGGCGAACCCGGCCGTCTTGATCAGGCGGGTGTTGACGCCCAGTGTCTGCGCTCGCTGCTCGTCGGCCCCAATGCCCATCAGCGCCAACCCAAAGCGGCTGCGTCGCACCCCGATCGACACACCCACCGCCAGCACCGCGAGGAGCAGCACAGTCAGGTAAATCGTGTCCGGCTCGGGCACCACCGTCAGCAGACGACCCACCGTACCGGAAAAACGCTTCTCGCAAAAGGTCACCGCATGCATGATCAACTCGGTCATGCCAAAGGTCAGCACCGCAAAATAAGTGCCACGCAAGTGCAGCACCGCCAAGCCCATGACCACGGCCAGCGCCGCCGATACACCCGCGCCCAGCAGGATCGCCCAACCCCACGACAGCTCACCCAAAAAGATGGCACTGGTGTACGCCCCCACACCAAAGAAGGCTGAGGTAGCCAACGACAGGTAGCGCGTGCTGCCGCAGAACAAACCCCAACTCGACGACAGCGCCACATACATCAGACAAGTCAGGGCCATCGACACTACAAACTCGCTGCCGTAATGCGGCAGGGCCATGGCCCAGCCCGCAAAAGCGAGCAGGAGCAACAGGTCGCGAACCAGAATGGAGCGGTCTTTCATTTTCTTTGGGGTCTCATTTGGCAAACAGACCGCGAGGGCGCAGTAGCAGCACGGCAATAAATACGCTGTACGACAGCAGGGCCTTGAGCGAAGGGTCGGAGAAATGCATGCCCAGCGCTTCAATCACACCCAACAACAACCCACCTGCCAGCGCACCGCTCATGCTGCCAAAGCCCCCCAGGGTGATGACGATCAGGGCCGTCACCGTGTAGGGCTGGCCCATGCTGGGCGTGATGGTGTAGGCCATGGACAGCAGGCAACCCGCCACACCCGAGAGGCCCAGGCCCAAGCCAAACATCAATGGGTGCAGGCGCTGCGTGTCAATGCCCACCAACTGGGCACCTGTGGGCGATTGCATCAGCGCACGCACCCCCTTGCCCAGCAGGGTGTAACGCAACAACACAATCAGCGCTCCGCTGAACACCAGCGCCAAGCCAAAGACCAGCAGCTTGTTGCCTGCAAACTGGGCCTCACCGAACTTGACCGGATCGGCCAGGTAGTCGTAACCGCGCAGGTCGCCACCCCACATGAAAGAGGCAAAGTTCTGCTCCAGAAACATCAGGCCAAAGGCGACCATCAGACCACGTGCCTCAAAAATATCCAGGTTCGGCGAGGTCGCGTTAAGCCGGCGAAAACACAGGCGGTGAATCACCAGACCCAGTGCCATCAGAATCAGAAAAGACACCGGCACCATCAGCAGCGGAGAGAGGCCAAGCGACGTATGCGCCATCCAGGTCAGGTAAGCGCCCACCATCAAAAACTCGCCATGGGCAATGTTGAGGATGCGCATCAGGCCGTACTGCAAATTCAGCCCGAGCGCCACCAGGGCATAAATGCCCCCGGTGATCAAACCGGAGGCGAGGAGTTCAAGCCAGGAGGTCAATGACATGAGATGGCTGCCGGCTTGTTTTCAGACGTCTTATTTCCACTCGGGCTTGTTCGGGTTGAGCTTGGCTGTGGCCAGGTTGGCAGGCCACACCACCTCGAATTCGCCGTTCTGCCACTGGCTCACCGTGCCCGGTGTGGCCGTGTTTTCGCTGCCGGTGAACTTGACATCGCCAATGATGGTTTTGTGGTTTGTAGTTGCCACGTAGTCTCGGATAGCCTTGCGCTCCAGCCCCACTTTGGCAACAGCCGCCTGGATGATTTCCAGCGATGCCCAGCAATGCCCGCTGGCCCAGCGATCGGGCTCCTTGCCGGCAAACTTCTTGGTGTGCGCGTCAAAGTAAGTGCGGGCACCCGGGCTGGTCTTGC
>JAUXQA010000483.1 GCA_030683195.1 Rhodoferax sp.
AGCCATTCAAGCTCAGTATTTTGTGGCCGACTCCTACCCATCCGCCAGCTCGGCACCCTGGCCGCTGTGGACCTGGTGGATGAAGGACGCACAACAAACTGAATCCCGACGCTGAGACAACATGCTGATCTATTTTTTAAAACGCCTGATGCTCATGGTGCCCACGCTGCTGGGTGTGTTGACTGTGACCTTTATCGTGATTCAGTTCGTCCCGGGCGGACCAGTCGAGCAAGTGCTGGCCGAAGCCAGGACCTCCCAAAAGGGCGGAGAGGGCAGCGCCTACAAGGCAAGCCGTGACATCGACAAAAAACAGATCGAGGAGTTGAAAAAACTTTACGGCTTTGATAAACCTGCCCACGTGCGCTACTTTGAGATGCTCGCCAATTTCGCACGGTTTGATCTGGGGCGCAGTTTCATGCAAAACAAGGACGTCTGGACTTTGATCAAGGAGAAGCTGCCAGTGTCGATCAGTCTGGGGCTGTGGGCTTTTCTCATTTCATATTTGATCTCCATCCCGATGGGCGTCACCAAGGCCGTGCGTGAAGGCACCACTTTTGACACAGTCACCACCTTGCTTGTGTTGATTGGCTTCGCGATTCCGGGGTTTGTATTAGGCGTGCTCCTGATTGTGCTGCTGGCGGGTGGCACCTTTCTGGACTGGTTTCCCTTGCGTGGGCTCACCTCCGACAACTGGGCAGAACTTGGCTGGTGGGCCCGTATCACCGATTATTTCTGGCACCTGACCTTACCGCTGATTTGCCTGACCATCGGCAGTTTTGCCACGATCACCCTGCTGACTAAAAACACCTTTGTGGAAGAGATTCGCAAGCAATACGTGCTGGTGGCGCGCGCCAAAGGTCTGAGCCAAAGGCGGGTGCTGTACAAGCACATCTTTCGCAACGCCATGATCCCTCTGGTCACAGGTTTTCCTGCCGCCTTTGTGGGAGCATTTTTTGCCGGATCGGTCTTGATTGAAACCTTGTTTTCGCTCGATGGATTGGGATTGCTCGGCTTCGAGGCGGTGGTGAGGCGAGACTACCCAGTGGTGTTGGGCTCGCTCTATGTCTTCACCTTGATCGGTTTGGTGGTCAAGCTGGTGTCTGACTTGTTGTACAGCGTGGTGGACCCCCGGGTTCAATTCGGGGCGGTATCCAAATGAGCAATATGTTGTTGATGGACAAGCCCAAGTCCCCCACCCAGCGCGCCTGGGCACGTTTCAAACGCAACCGCTATGGTTACGTGTCGCTCTGGGTATTTTTGTTCATTCTGGTGATTTCCACGCTGGGGGAACTCGTCAGCAATGACCGTCCCTTCATTGCCCAAATCAACGGAAAAACCTACTTTCCACTGCTCAACAACCCGACCGACCTGGCGCTGGGGGGTGACTTTGCAACATCAGCCGACTGGAAAGACCCCTTCGTCGTCGGTTTAGTGGCTCAACCCGGCAACTGGAAGCTCGGCACCTTGAACCCGCACTCGGCGACTTCAACCGACTACTTCACCAAAAACCCCGCCCCTGCACCCCCTTCAGCCGCCAACTGGCTGGGCACCGACCGATTTGGCAGAGATATGGTGGCCAGGTTGCTGTACGGATTTCGGGTCAGCATCTGGTTCGCAATTGCACTCACGGTTGCGGGCACTTTGATTGGCATCGTCATGGGCGCAGTACAGGGTTATTTTGGGGGACGCGTCGATTTAACCGTACAGCGCTTGATAGAGGTCTGGGGTGCCGTGCCCGAGTTGTATTTGCTGATCATTGTGGCCTCCATCTTTGAGCCCTCGCTGCTGCTGCTGCTGGTCCTGCTGTCCCTGTTTGGCTGGATTGGCTTGTCCGACTATGTACGGGCGGAGTTTTTGCGCAATCGATCGCTGGAGTTCGTCAAGGCGGCCAGGGCCTTGGGCTTGTCGAACGCGCAAATCATCCGCCGCCATGTGCTGCCCAACTCCATGACGCCAGTCATCACCTTTTTGCCCTTTCGGATGAGCGGCGCCATTTTTGCCCTGACCTCGCTCGATTTTCTGGGCCTGGGTGTCCCCTCCTCCGTGCCGTCGCTGGGTGAATTGCTCAAGCAAGGCAAAGACTGGCTCGACGCATGGTGGATCATCGTGCCCACCTTCCTCGTCTTGACCATCACCATGACGCTGCTCACATTTATAGGCGACGCGCTGCGCGACGCCTTTGACACACGAAAATCATGAGCTCGCCCCCACTGTTAGAAATCGAACATCTAAATGTGCGCTTTGGCGCCACCACGGTGGTCGATGACCTGTCACTGTCGATCCGACCGGGTGAGAAATTCGCACTGGTCGGCGAATCGGGCTCGGGCAAGTCCATCACCGCCCTGTCGATCCTGCGGCTGGTGGATTCAGCCACCACATCGGGGGTGATCCGGTTCAACGGAGCTGATCTGCTTGCAAAAAGCGAGCGCGAGATGCGGGGCATTCGCGGTGCCGACATCGGCATGATTTTTCAAGAGCCCATGACTGCGCTCAACCCCCTGTACACCGTAGGCAACCAAATCGGTGAGGTGCTGGAGCTGCACCAGGCCCTGCGGCCCAACGCTGCTCGCACGCGCGCCATTGAGCTGCTGGCCCAAACCGGTATTCCTGAGCCAGAGCGGCGAGTGGACGCTTACCCGCATCAACTCTCGGGTGGGCAACGTCAGCGCGCCATGATCGCCATGGCGCTGGCCTGTCGCCCCAAATTGCTGATTTGCGACGAGCCCACCACCGCGCTTGATGTCACTATTCAGGCACAAATTCTGGCCTTGCTGGATGAGCTTCAGCGCACCATGGGCATGGCCATGCTGTTCATCACCCATGACCTGAATCTGGTGCGGCGCTTCACGGACCGGGTCGGTGTCATGGAGCGTGGAAAGCTGGTGGAGATGGGAGCTACCGCCGAGGTGTTCCTCAACCCCCAGCATGCCTACACCCGAAAATTGATGGCCAGTCGGCCGCAACGGGTGGTTCAGGCGGTGGCGACAGAGGCACCCATCCTCCTGTCGGGGAGAGGCGTTGGGGTAACTTTCACCAGTTCTGAAGGCTGGTTTCGCAAGCGGCACTTTCAGGCGGTGCACAATGCCAGCTTGCAACTTCGTCGCGGCGAGACCTTGGGCATTGTGGGGGAGTCCGGCTCCGGCAAGACCACCCTTGGCATGGCTCTGCTCGCCTTGCAGGACATTTCCAGCGGAGAAGTCAAACTCGATGGCCAGCGACTGGACAACGCGAGCCGGCAAACCCTGCGCGCCATGCGCTGCCGAATGCAGGTCGTTTTCCAGGATCCATTTGCCTCCCTGAGCCCACGAATGACCGTGGGGCAAATTGTCGGGGAGGGCTTGGGTTTGCACCGGGCGGAGTTGTCGGCAGCCGAGCGTGAAAAACTGGTGCTCACCATGCTGGATGAGGTCGGTTTGAGCGAGCGAAGCGGTGTAGCCAACGTGTTGCAGCGTTACCCGCACGAATTCTCCGGCGGTCAACGCCAGCGCATTTCGATTGCCCGTGCCGTGGTGCTGCGCCCAGAGGTCCTGGTGCTGGACGAACCCACCTCGGCGCTTGATGTCTCGGTACAGCAGCAGGTTTTGGCGCTGCTGGCCGAGTTGCAGCAGCGCTACGCCATGAGCTATGTCTTCATCAGCCACGACCTGGCAGTGATACGGGCCATGGCGCATCAGGTGTTGGTGATGAAAGACGGCTATGTGATCGAGGAAGGTGAAACCTTGGCCTTGTTCAAGGCGCCGCAGGAGCCCTATACCCAGGCTTTGTTGGCTGCAGCTCATTTGCATTGACGGTCGGACAGGAGCTACCGAGGCTTGAGTTAAGTCGCCCAAATCGGGGGCATAACCGAAATCAGTGCGTGCGACAATCGCCACTCAAAAATCAACCTGTGCAGCGCTGCGAAAAGGCGCTTGAACAACTGCCATCAAGGCGACATCGAACGATAAGGCTGGAGAAGATATATGGGTTTCTTAAACGGGAAAAAGCTGTTGATCACGGGCGTACTGAGCAAACGCTCCATCGCTTACGGCATTGCACAAGCCTGCCATGAGCAGGGTGCCGAGCTGGCGTTCAGCTACGTCGGCGAGCGTTTCAAGGAACGTATTACCGAGTTCGCGGCTGACTTTGGATCTACGCTGATCTTTGATTGCGATGTGGGCGATGATGCCCAGATCGAGAAGCTTTTTGCCGATTTGTCAGTCACCTGGCCCAAATTTGACGGCTTTGTGCACAGCATTGGTTACGCGCCACGCGAAGCCATTGCCGGCAATTTTCTGGATGGGTTGACACGCGAGAACTTCAGAATTGCCCATGACATCAGCGCTTACAGCTTTCCAGCCATGGCCAAGGCAGCCCTGCCCTACCTCAATGAAAAATCGTCATTGCTGACCCTCACCTACCTGGGTGGCGTACGGGTGGTTCCCAGCTACAACACCATGGGCCTAGCCAAGGCATCCCTGGAATCATCTGTACGCTACCTCGCCGATGCCATTGGCTCACGGGGCATGCGCGTCAACGGTCTGAGTGCTGGGGCCATCAAAACGCTCGCAGCAAGCGGCATCAAGGACTTCAGCCGCCTGCTGGCGATCTCGGCCAATGCCTCTCCGCTCAAACGCAACGTCACCATTGAAGAAGTGGGTAACGTGGCGGCGTTCTTGCTGAGCGATCTCGCCTCTGGCATGACGGGACAAATTTCTTATGTGGATTGCGGCGTCAGCCAGACCGCCGTGGCGGTGGTCGAAGCAAATCAATAAAAATCAATAAAATTGCCCTCTAGCCGGCGTAAAACGCCGGCTATATGCTATTTATTTAATAGTGACTCAAAGCTTGACGCAATCAGCAAAATAGCTGATCTTGCCGTCAGCGCCTACCTCTTCCACCAGTCCGTGGATGTCAGTCTCGAACCCCGGGCACTGGGCGTTGAATTCGCGTGAGAACTTCAGGTAATCCACAATCTTTTTGTTGAACACTTCACCTGGAATCAACAGCGGAATACCTGGTGGGTAAGGTGTGACCAAGCCTACTGTCACGCGGCCTTCCAACTCATCAATCCCGACGCGCTCGGTTTTACGCAATGCAATATGCGCATAAGCGTCGCTGGGCTTCATGGCCGGCGTCAAGTCGCTCAGGTACATGTCGGTTGTCAGGCGCGCAATGTCGTACTTGGCATACAACTGGTGCAGGTGCTGACACAGGTCCGCCAAACCCATGTTTTCATACTTGGGGTATTTTTGGCAGAACTCGGGCAAGATGCGCCACATGGGCTGATTCTTGTCGTAATCGTCCTTGAACTGTTGCAAGGCGGTCAACATGCTGTTCCAGCGGCCCTTGGTGATGCCGATAGTGAACATGATGAAGAAACTATAGAGACCCGTTTTCTCAACCACCACGCCATGCTCCGCCAGGAACTTGGTCACGATGCTGGCAGGGATACCGGTCTTGGCGAACTTCCCGTTCAAGTCCATACCTGGGGTCACCACAGTTGACTTGATCGGGTCAAGCATGTTGAAGCCGGTGGCCATCTTGCCAAAGCCGTGCCAGTTGACACCGGCTTTCGCCTTGGCGGATTCGCCCTTGATGATCCAGTCATCGGCACGGCCAATGCCTTGGTCCACGAGTTTGTCCGGCCCCCAGACCTTGAACCACCAGTCGGT
>JAUXQA010000491.1 GCA_030683195.1 Rhodoferax sp.
ATCCAGTAATAACGCGCCTGGGGTGCAAGCGCCTTGAGCTTTTGCATCAGCAAGCGCTGGCTGTCTGTGAATGAGGACTCCAGCTGGTTGGTACCCAAACTGATCACAATGACCTTGGCGGTGGCAATGAAGGCTTGGTCAAGGTCGACGCTCTCCAGCGCCGACTTCTTGATTTGATTGCCTGGCGTTGTGATGGATCGGCCGCTGTCATAGCTGATGCGCACCGGCCCACCGAGCATGGCCGTAAGCTTCAGAGCCAGCCGGTCCCGGTGCAGCCCGTAAATGATCGAGTCGCCCAAGAAATAAGTGGGCCATCCCGGCGCCTTGTCGCAGGTGGCTCGTATGGGGCGCTCGGCCAGATTGAGTCGGGGGGGAATCTTGTCAGGCGAGAACGGCTCCGATGTTGAACCGTCCAGGGCGGCGGCAATGGCCTTGAGCAGTGCCGAGTCATAGCCATGAATATTGCCCGGCCCCCCCAGGCCAGGCTCGCTCGCCCAACCCGGAAAGTTCTGACCGGGCGTGATGTCGAGCGGATTGGCAGCCGGGCCAAAAATGGCCCTGTACCGGCTGATGACCTGATAACCCAGCTTGTCTGCGTTGTCATAAATAGCTTTGTTCCGGGCATTCCAGATGTCAATGTGGGTAGACACCGTAGCGCCAATGTCAACCCAAAAATATCGGGCTTTGGGGGCAATGGCCTTGAGTTTGCTCATCAGTTGTTGCTGACTGTCCGAGAACGACTTCTCGGACGGATTCATGCCCAGCACGATGATGATGACCCCCGATTTGGCAATGTGGTCTCTATCCACATCCACACTTTCAAGGGCGGATTTTTTGATCTGATTGCCCGGGGCGCTGATAGAGCGCCCGCCATCCACGCTGATGCGCACGGGTCCGCCGAGTCGCTCCTGCAACTGGGCCTCCAGGCCCGCCAGCTGAAGACCATTGGCAATGGAGTCCCCCAGAACATAAGCGCCCACGGGCACCGGCGCTGCCGATGGAGTTGCCGCCCGTGCGGCCCGTGGCAGCTCCATCGCAGCCCACAGCAAAAGGGTCAAAAGAACGAGTGGTCGAATCAGAGTCATATCAGACGTCCAAGCAGGTGGCAACAGCGCATCAGCCTCAAAATCGGCCAAAACCCCGTGCCATGTTGGCTGTCTCGGGGCCGAACGGCGATTGTACGGAGTGACCCTAGCCAGAGCGCGATATGCGGGTGAAGACAAATATGCCCGCAATGACCAAGGCCGTGCCGGCAGCCACCCAGGCTGTGAACGGCTCGCCCAAAATGACCACGCCCATCAAAATGGTGGACATCGGCCCGATCATGCCGACCTGAGCCGTGACACCTGCACCCACCCGCTCAATGGCCATCATCACCATCAATACCGGCGCGGCTGTGCACAAGGTGGCATTGAGCACCGACAGCCAGATCACCTCGGGTGCCACCACGGCGGCGCTCCAGGGGCGCAAGACCACAAACTGGGAAATGCACAGCAAGCACGCCACCATCGTGGCCATGCCTACCAAACGCAGGGAGCCCAGCCGCTTGACCAACTCGCCACTGAACGTGAGGTACACCGCGTAGCTGATGGCGCTCAGAAACACCAGCAGCGCGCCCAGCGCCGCGTCGCCCCCTTCAAGTTTGACCTCGTGGCCAAACACCAGCATCACCCCGGCATAGCTGATGGCCATGCCCAGCGCCTGACGCCGCTGAATTTGCCGCTTGTACAGCACCAGCCCCAACAGCAGCACCAGCGTGGGGTTGATGTAGAGAATGAGCCGCTCCAGGGACGCGCTGATGTAGACCAGGCCTGCAAAATCCAGAAAGCTCGCCAGGTAATACCCGGTGACTCCCAGACCGATGATGCCCAGCCAGTCGTGGCGCGTGAGCGGGGGCTTTCCCCGGCTGGCCCACCACGCCATCAGCGCAAAAATGGGCAGCGCAAACAGCATGCGGTACATGATGAGTGTGACCGCGTCCACCCCATGCCGATAGGCCAGCTTGACGATGATGGCCTTACCGCTGAAGGCAATCGCGCCAACCATGGCCAACAGCAAGCCATTTGCTATGCTTTTTTTACCATTGAAACCTTTTGATACGCCGGCTAGAGGGTCAATTTCTACCAATTCAGCCTGGATGTGCTTGTTCAAAAACCAACTGCCTGACCATCGCGGCGTGGGTCGCTGGCAGCCACATAGCCCTCCACAGAGGGGTCACCCGCCCGCCAGATGAACTGGCCGGCACCAAAGTCCTGGTAAGAATCCTGAATAACCTCGGTGCGGTGGCCCAGTTCACTCAAACCCTGCACGGTCGCGGAGTCCATGGCGCCTTCCACATTGATCTCGACACCGGTATTGAAACGCCAGCGCGGTGCGTCGCACGCCGCTTGCGGGCTTTGCTTGTAGTCGAGCATGCGCACCAGGGTTTGCATGTGGCCCTGGGGCTGCATGTTGCCGCCCATCACGCCAAAACTCATCACGGGCTGACCGTCCTTGGTCAAAAACGCGGGAATGATGGTCTGGAACGGCCGCTTGCCCGGCGCCACCACATTGGGGCTGCCAGCCTCCAGACTGAAACCGTGGCCGCGGTTTTGCAGGCTCACGCCAAAGCTCGGCTCCACA
>JAUXQA010000494.1 GCA_030683195.1 Rhodoferax sp.
GAAATTGGCCGCCAAAGTTTTTGAGTCCAGCCCGGACGCTATTTTCATCACCGGGCCTGATCTTTTGATTCTGGCCGTCAACCCGGTGTGTGAGCGGTTGACGCAAACGCCGCATGGTGAATGGGCTGGCGCATCAACTGACCTCTTGTTCCAGGACCCTCACGACCCTGACCTGCTGCGACGCATCGTGGCCCAATTGAAGATTGAGGGTATGTGGCGTGGGCCTGTTTCACTGAACCGAAAAGACATGGCGGCCTGTCCTGTCGATTTTTCGTGGGTTTTGGTACGTGACGACCAGGGCGAAATATTGCATTCAATCGGTTTTTTCAAAGACCAAACGCTCGAATTGGCAGCCCAAAGACGGATTGAGCAATTGGCCTACACGGACGTTTTGACCGGCCTGCCCAACCGCTTGCTTTTGTCGCAACGCGTAGCCTATGCCCTGCGACTGGTAGAGCGGGGAGGCGGGCAATGCAGCGTCTTTTTTATTGATCTGGATCGATTTAAAAACATCAATGACTCACTTGGGAACGGGTTTGGCGACCGCGTCCTGGTGGATGTGGCAGAGCGGATCAAACGCTGCCTGCGCGATGTCGATACGCTGTGCCGATTGGGCGGCGATGAATTTGTGATTTTCTTGCAGGAGATTGACGCACATGGCGCCGAGATGTTGGCGCGCCGCATCATGGAGTCCATGTCGTGCCCGTTTCATATTGCTGAAACTGACTTTTCAGTTAGTTGCAGTATCGGCATTGCGCTTTACCCCGTGGACGGCGGGAGTCTGGATGAACTGATCCAATGCGCCGACACCGCCATGCACCTGGTCAAGGAGCGAGGGCGCGGCAGCTTTCGGTTCTATCAGCCGCAAATGAACATTGATTTGCTGGCCCACATGAAAATCGACCATGCCATGCGCCGTGCCCTGGAGCAGGGGAACTTCAGGCTGAATTACCAACCGCAAATTTCCCTGCGCAATGGTGAGTTGCTGGGAGCCGAAGCCCTGATTCGTTGGACTGATGCGGAGCTAGGCCGCATGTCCCCAGCGCAGTTTATTCCCTTGGCTGAGGCTTCAGGTTTTATCGTTTCAATTGGCAATTGGGTGCTGGAAGAGGCCGTGCGACAGGCCGCCATCTGGCAGACTTGCGGAACACCTGTCGTGGTGTCGGTGAACGTGTCGGCACTGCAATTTCAACAGCCTGATTTTGTTGAGAAAGTTGCACTAACCCTGCAAGCGGCTGGACTTGCACCTCAGTTTCTGGAGCTTGAGTTGACGGAATCTATTCTGGTAGAAGATGCCAACGACGCATTGACTCGTCTGCATGCGCTCGCGAGCTTGGGCGTGGTGATGTCGATTGATGACTTTGGAACCGGTTATTCCAGCCTGGCATATTTGAAGAAATTTCCGATCTCCAAGCTCAAAATTGACAGATCGTTTGTCATGGGCTTGCCGCAGGACGAGAGTGACCGTGCCATTGTGAGCGCCATCATAGGCATGGCGCGAGGTCTTAAATTGAAAGTGGTGGCCGAAGGGGTTGAAACCCTGGCACAGCGCGACTACCTTGCCGAACTGGATTGCGCGTCTTTCCAGGGATTCCTGTGCTCACAAGCCCTGCCAGCCCATGAGTTTGAGCAATTGATGAAAACGTTGCCAACAAGCCAATCAGCCGCTGGCTGAGCGGGCTCAAGACCCCATCAGCCCCTTGTACAACATGTACGCGGCCAGCAGATACAAAATACTGGCAAATACACGCTTGAGTTGTTTGACCGGAAGTTTGTGGGCTGCCTGGACACCCAGTGGCGCGGTCAGCACGCTGCACACTGCAATCACACCCAGAGCCGGCAACCAGATATAACCAAATGAATACGGCGGCAGATCTTGAACGTTCTGGCCGCTGATGACATAACCCACAACGTTCGCCAAGGCAATCGGAAAACCCAGTGCTGCTGACGTTGCCACGGCATTGTGGATGGCCACATTGCACCATGTCATGAAGGGCACGCTCACAAATCCACCACCTGCACCGACCAAACCTGACAAAAATCCGATGACCCCACCTGCTCCGATCAGCCCGGCCGTGCCGGGGACCTGGCGAGTTGGCGCAGGCTTGCGGTCCAGAAACATCTGGGTGGCAGAAAAGCTCACAAAAGCTGCAAAGAAGAGTGCAAGCCAAGTGCCCTTCAAAAGAGCAAATACGCCAAGACTCGCAATTGCGCCGCCCAAAATAATCCCGGGTGCCAACCCCCTCACAAGCTCCCACCGCACCGCACCGCGTTTGTGGTGAGCACGAACGCTGGAGACCGAGGTGAAGATGATGGTAGCCATGGAGGTGGCGATGGCCATCTTGACCGAGAGGTCCGGGCCCACACCACGGCCTGACAGGATGATGGTGATGAAGGGCACCATCATCATGCCGCCGCCAATGCCCAACAGGCCAGCCAAAAAGCCGGTGCCCAGACCGAGCAGGGCAAGTTCAATGATCAACAGGGGTTCAAAGTTCATAGCTGGGGGAGGTAAGTAGGTGTCTGCAGTGCGGCCAGACCGGCATCCTGAACCAGGGTTCAGGTGGGCGAGG
>JAUXQA010000496.1 GCA_030683195.1 Rhodoferax sp.
CGGGAAGCATGACATCCGGCTCAAACGTGTCCCGAATGCGCGCCACCAGCCCCAGTCGCTTGAGCCCGGCGGCAGCCAACACAATGGCGTCATACAGACCCTCGTCGAGCTTGCGAAGCCGCGTATCGAGATTGCCACGCAAGGGTTCGATCTTCAAGTCCGGCCGCAAGGCGCGCACCAGCGCCATGCGGCGCAGGCTGGAAGTACCTACCACGGCCCCTTGGGGCAAACTGGCCAGGTTCGCGAAATGGTTGGACACAAAGGCATCGCGCGGGTCTTCGCGTTCCATCACACAAGCCAGGACAAAACCATCGGGCAACGCCATCGGCACGTCCTTGAGCGAATGCACCGCCAGATCGGCCCGGCCTTGCTCGAGGGCCACCTCCAGCTCTTTGACAAACAGGCCCTTTCCTCCCACCTTGCTCAGGGTGCGGTCCAGAATCTGGTCGCCCAGTGTGGTCATGCCCAGCAGAGTGATCTGGTGGCCGTGCTTCTCAAGCAAAGACTTGACGTGTTCGGCCTGCCACATGGCCAGGCGGCTCTCTCGGGTTGCGATCGTGAAATGGCTCATAGCGGTGCTTTCGGGTCGTAACCTGGTTGTAATCTTCCAATGACGCAGGATGCTAGCATGGGCCAAAGTACGCCTGAGCCCACCTGCACACCTCCAACGCCATGAAAAAACCGCCCAATCCCACCCCATCCGCACGCGTCAAAGACAACGAACGCCCCTTGGTGGAAGACATCCGTTTGCTGGGCCGCATCCTGGGCGATGTGATCCGCGAGCAAGAAGGCGTGGAGGCGTTTGAGCTGATCGAGCAAATTCGCCAACTCTCGGTCTCTTTTCGCCGCGATGCCGATCAAGAGGCCGACAAAGCCCTCAAGAAGCTCCTCAAAAGCCTGAGCGGCGACCGGGCCGTGAGTGTGATCCGGGCGTTCACTTACTTCAGCCACCTGGCCAACCTGGCCGAAGACCGGCACCATATCCGCCGCCGCGCCATTCACGAGCGAGCCGGAGACACCCAAGAGGGCAGTATTGAAGTGGCCCTGGCCCGCCTGCGTTGGGCCGGCATTTCACCAGACACCATTGCCGACACCCTGGCCACCAGCTTTGTCTCCCCCGTGCTCACCGCCCACCCAACCGAAGTGCAGCGCAAAAGCATTCTGGACGCGGAACGTGACATTGCCCAACTGCTCAGCGCGCGGGATGACATCAAGGTCAAGGCTGCCACCGTCAATGCCAACAAAGACGCCCTCACCCCGCGCGAACTCGCCGCCAACGAGAGCCACATGCGCGCCCGCGTGCTGCAACTCTGGCAAACCCGGCTTTTGCGCTTTACCAAACTCACCGTGGCCGATGAAGTGGAAAACGCCCTGAGCTACTACGAATCCACCTTTTTGCGCGAGATCCCCAAGCTCTACGCGGATCTGGAGCGGGAACTCGACGACCGCCCGATCCACAGTTTCTTGCGCATGGGCCAATGGATTGGCGGTGACCGCGATGGCAACCCCAACGTCAGCGCGCAAACCCTCATCCATGCCCTGCGACGCCAGGCCGACGTGGCACTGCGCTATTACTTGACCGAGGTGCATTTTTTGGGTGGCGAACTCTCCATCTCGGCCATGCTGGTGAGCTGCCTGCCTGAGATGCAGGCTTTGGCCGACAGCTCGCCCGACACCAACGAACACCGCAAGGACGAACCTTACCGACGCGCGCTGATCGGTGTTTATGCCCGGTTGGCCGCCACCTTAAATGACCTGACCGGCGGTGAGGCGGCTCGCCACGCCGTCGCGCCCCAAAACGCTTACCTCACCCCGCAAGAGTTTCTGGCTGACCTGCGCACCATCCAGTCGTCCTTGCTGGCCAACCACGGTGCCGCACTGGCCACGCAACGCCTGCACCCGCTGATTCGTGCGGTGGAGGTGTTTGGCTTTCATTTGGCCACGGTGGATTTACGTCAAAGCTCGGACAAACACGAACTGGTGGTGGCAGAGCTGTTGTCAGTGGCCCGCCTGGAGACCGGTTACGCCCAACTCGACGAGCTGGCCAAGCGCAAGTTGCTCACCCAACTGCTCAACGACGCCCGCCCCCTGCGGGTGATGGGTGCGGTCTACTCAGAGCACAGCCAAAGCGAGTTGGCGATTTTTGAGGCAGCCAAAGTCATGCGCCAGCGCTTTGGCTTTGAGGCCATTCGCCACTACATCATCAGCCACACCGAAACCGTGAGCGACTTGCTGGAAGTGCTGCTGCTGCAAAAAGAAGTGGGCTTGATGCGCGGCCTCCTGAATGACCCCCAGTCACTGTGCGACCTGATCGTGGTGCCCCTGTTCGAGACCATTGAAGACCTGCGCAATGCCGCACCCATCATGCGGGAGTTTTATGCACTGCCC
>JAUXQA010000500.1 GCA_030683195.1 Rhodoferax sp.
TCAACCACCAACAAGGAGACGTCGTCCTCAACCTTTTGCATGGCGAGTTTGCCTGCATCAATGCTGGCGACGTCAACCAAATCGCCAATCAGTCGGTTCATGCGCGCGCCGTAGCGCTCGATGCGCGTGGTTTCAAGCAGCAGCTTCTCGCGGTCGCTGTGTGCTTCAAGTTTTTGCGCCAGGAACTGCGAACTCATCACGATTCCGTTCAGGAGATCGCGCAGATCGTGGGCGACCATCCCGAGAAAATCGTCTCGGGTGGCGAGTGCGTCATCGGAGCGGGCGCGCTCGGTGAGCAAATATTGATCGGTCGCGTCGCGCTCCAATGGCAGAAGTCGAGTGAGCATGCGAGCGCTGGCATCGCGCTCGCGTCGCACCGTATTGTCTGCCGCAGCCCGCTCGCCACGCAAGGTTTCGTCTTCGGCCTCCCGGTCCTCAGCGATCGTGCTCAGGATATCGTTTGGCGCGGCAGCATCTGCCTTTTCACGGGCTGCGACCAAAACAGCATCCGCGTTTTCTCGGGCATGCTCGACGACTGCTGCTGCATGCTTCTCTGTGGCTTTCTGGCTGGCAATCATCTCCCGGTCCGCTTTCTCGCGCTCCTCGCGCAAACTGGCGTCGGTCAGGTCGCGCTCGGGCGATTCCTGTGGCTCTGAAATGGGCATCATGGAACGTTTCTCTCATCTGCATTGTTGGAAAAAAACGGAATCCGGTTCCATTTCTGAAGTCGATGCAGTATAGGACGGCCAGTTCGTACCTTTTTTTGATTTCAGGCTGGTTTTCTCTCGCCGCGGTGCTAACGAGTGCGGCTGCTGAGCACCACTTCCACCACTTACCGATGTCGAACCTAGCTGCGTGCCTTGCGCAAGGCAAAGCCTAGCAGGGTTCCCACCTGGCGCAGATAGTCGATATGCGCGGGTGTCCAGTCAAGGATGTCGGTTGTGTTCTCACAACAAAAGAGTCCGAATGGTTTGCCGGCAATATTGATTCCCACATCCAGCAAAGAGTAAATACCCAAAGGCTCAAAATAAATGTCGTTGAAGCAGTTGGTGGCTTCAGCGTTTCGGGCGTCGCTGGCCACGATCAAGCCGTCTTTGCGCATCGCATCAAAATACGGACCAAAATCGTCTTCCTTCAACTCTGCGCCTTGGCTCCATGCCTTGTCGGTAACGTCGTACAGGCTCAGGCAAATCACTGATGTTTGCATCACGGGATCGGGGTAGTACCACAGACTGGCACGCGTGCTCCCCATCTCTTCGGCAAGCGTCTTGGTTAGCTCGGAATAGAACTCTTCAGCAGGAATACTGCCGTCCATGATTTTTTTTGACAGTGAGAGAACGCGGGCTTTGTCGAACATGCTGAATTCCATCGATGAATGTGAGGAAGTTGAATGCTAGCGCCGCAATTTGAAACCTGCAAGCTCTCTTCATAGGCGCTTGGAACCGCTGATTTATTGCATTGCCAAGCATCTCAGCCTGGAGGCGCCCACAAGGCGCCTGAAACACTGGATTGGCCACTACCAGGCCGGTTTACCACCGGGATTTTGTGCTCGGGAAACAGGATTGAGGTCCATGGCGAACACCACAAGCGAAGTCACCCCCGCAGCGATTCAAATTGACTTGCTAAGTGACCTCATATCCGGAGGAAGATTCTGCTTCAAGATCGCAATCCGGCTTGATCCCGACACCCTCGCCCCTCTGCGCATCACCACAATCCTCCTACAACGGCGGCCCGCACGCCGGAGCTATGTGCGACGGCTATGTGTTGACACCGATGCAATCGAGAATCCTTCTGATCTTTGTACCCTAGGTGACAAATGCGATCAGGCGCATTTACCCGCCGCAAAATGGGCACGGCAGCGGGAACACCTCAAAGCTGCTTGCGATCAAAACCGCCCACAGGTAATGCGCCGTCGAGCGCCAAGTCGGTGCAGGTTTCAGCGTGGGGTATGCCCATGGCACAGCGGTGTCACTCCATCAAACACGCAAACATGCCCGCAGTCACCACATCGGCGATGGTGTATTTCACGGCCCAACCACGTCAGCCCAGCAACCGCCATAGCGGCCAAATTCAGCTGAACGATGCGTTGAATGGCCTGACAGTCGATCAGCCCTCCAGCCATTCCTGAGCTTGCTTCGCCCGCTTCACCGTGGCGGCTGAATTGGTATTTACCCCTAGTGAATTCGCACTTTTTAGGCTTGCTGCAATTCGCCAGAAGCGATACATTTATTTGAAAATATAAATCATGTTTTGTATCTTATTTGATTTTAACGGGTCAACTTAGCATCAGGAGCGCTGCTTTGCATTACGAAAACATCCTCATGGCGTCCGAAGGTGGTGTGGTTCGCCTTACTTTGAGCCGTCCGGACAAGATGAACAGCTTCAACGCGGCCATGCACGCCGAGCTGCGCGATGCCTTGGATCGTGTGCAGGCCGACACCTCTGCCCGTGTGCTGGTGCTCACCGGCGCAGGCCGTGGTTTCTGCGCGGGGCAGGACCTGGCGGATGGCGACGTGCGATTCACTCCCGGCGAAACACCACCAGACCTGGGTGATGTGGTCGAACGCCAGTACAAACCGCTGGTCATGCGCCTGGCGCAACTGCGGGTGCCTACCATTGCCGCCGTCAACGGGGTAGCAGCGGGGGCGGGTGCCAGCCTTGCGCTGGCCTGCGACATGGTGATTGCCTGCCATTCGGCCTCGTTTTTGATGCCTTTTGCCAAGATTGGCCTGATCCCGGACACTGCCTGCTCCTGGCTGTTGCCGCAGCGTCTGGGCCATGCGCGCGCCCTGGGGCTGGCCATGACGGGCCAGAAGCTGCCGGCCGAAAAAGCCGCACAGTGGGGCCTGATCTGGGACGCTGTGGCCGACGACGCCTTTTCTGATGCCGTCACCGCCGCGGCCAACCAGCTCGCCAGCATGCCCACCAAAGCGCTGGTGCGCACGCGCCAGGCCATGCTGGCCGCGCACACCCATTCCATAGAGCAGCAACTGTCCTACGAGGCACTGCTGATGCGCGAGATGGGCCGCAGTGCGGACTATGTCGAAGGCGTGTCAGCCTTCTTGGAAAAGCGTCCTGCCAAATTTACCGGCCAGTAAACGGCACGGCCCGTTACCCAACCCTTCAAGAAATCACCCCATGACAGAAACACCACCACTCTCCGCAGCAGAAGCCCTCGCCCTGGCGCGCGACGTCGGTCAGGCCATGTGGTCCCGCGACAATGCCACCAAGGCCCTGGGCATGGAGATGACTGCCATTGCACCCGGCACCGCCACCATCACCATGAAGGTGCGGCCCGACATGGTCAACGGCCATCACATCTGCCACGGTGGCCTGATCTTCACCCTGGCCGACAGCGCCTTTGCGTATGCCTGCAACAGCTACAACCTCAACACGGTGGCCTCGGCCTGCCACATCGATTTTCTGGCGCCAGTCCGCGAAGGCGATGTGCTCGAAGCCACTGCCACCGAGCGTTCGGCCTCTGGCCGCACCGGGGTGTATGACATCGAGGTGAAGGTGCGCGGCGGAAAACAGGTGGCGCTGTTCCGGGGAAAAAGCTACCGCATCAAGGGCGAAGTCATCGCCAGTCTGGCACAAGAAAATTGAGGAGACAACTTTGACATCCAAACTGCCCACCCCTGGCGAGCTCGACCCGATCGAGATTGCCAGCCGCGACGAAATCGCCGCACTGCAACTGCAACGCCTCAAATGGACCCTGCGCCATGCCTACGACAACGTGCCGCATTACAAAAAGAAGTTCGACGACAAGGGCGTGCATCCCGACGACCTGAAGACGCTGGCCGACATCGCCAAGTTTCCGCTAACCACCAAAAGCGATCTGCGCGACAACTACCCCTTTGGCATGTTTGCGGTGCCACGCCAGCAGGTGTCCCGCATTCACGCATCGTCCGGCACCACGGGCAAGCCCACGGTGGTGGGTTACACCCATAAGGACATTGACAACTGGGCGGATCTGGCAGCGCGCTCCATTCGTGCCGCTGGCGGGCGGGCAGGTGATATCTGCCATGTGGCCTATGGCTACGGGCTGTTTACCGGCGGGCTGGGAGCTCACTACGGTGCCGAACGCCTGGGCTGCACCGTCATTCCCATGTCCGGCGGGCAGACCGAAAAGCAGGTGCAGCTGATACTGGATTTCAAACCCGACATCATCATGGTCACCCCGTCTTATTCGCTGGTGATTGCCGAAGAGTTTGAGCGCCAGGGTATTGCACCGCAGGACATCTCGCTCAAGGTCGGCATCTTTGGCGCCGAGCCCTGGGGCGAGGGCATGCGCGCCGAGATCGAGAAAAAACTGGGCCTGGACGCGGTCGATATTTACGGTCTGTCCGAGGTCATGGGGCCAGGCGTGGCCTGCGAGTGCATCGAGAGCAAGGACGGCCCGGTCATTTGGGAAGACCATTTCTATCCCGAAATCATCAACCCCGAAACCGGCGAAGTGGTGGCCGATGGCGAAGAGGGTGAACTGGTGTTCACGTCCCTGAGCAAGGAAGCCATGCCGGTGATCCGCTACCGCACACGCGACCTCACCAGCTTGCTCAAACCTACTTCACGCAGCTTCCGCCGCATGGGTCGCATTGTGGGGCGCTCGGACGACATGCTCATCGTGCGTGGAGTGAATGTGTTCCCGACGCAGATTGAAGAACAGATCCTGCGGGACAAGCGCCTGTCGGGTACCTACCAGATTGTGTTGACCCGGGACGGGCAGCTGGACGATGTGGAAGTGCGTTGCGAGCTGCAACGCGAATGGTCGCACAAACTAGGCCCAGCGGATGTGCAGGCCATCGCACTCGAGGTCCAGCACCACATCAAAACCATCATCGGCATCACCACCAAGGTCAGTGTGATGGACTTTGACACCCTGCCACGCACCCAGATCGGTAAGGCCCGGCGCGTGTGGGATGAACGTCCAAAGCAGCTCTAACCGACAGCAGATATGCACAAGCAGCTATTCATTTAGGAGTAACTTATGTACACCCAATCGTTCAATGTGCCCGATGAAGCCGGCCAGAAGCACGTCAAACCCCTCAAAGCCAACGAGCCGCCCGAACGCTTGGCCAAGTTCGACGCCTGCATTGACGCCGACGGCCGCATTGAGCCGCAGGACTGGATGCCCGAGGCCTACCGCAAGACGCTGGTGCGCCAGATCAGCCAGCACGCCCACAGCGAAATCGTCGGCATGCTGCCAGAAGGCAACTGGATCAGCCGCGCGCCCAGTCTCAAGCGCAAAGCCATCCTGATTGCCAAGGTGCAGGACGAGGCCGGCCATGGCC
>JAUXQA010000509.1 GCA_030683195.1 Rhodoferax sp.
TCCACCCGTCTCAAATCCATTTGACTGATCAACTTGCCATGAAGTGCTCTGCGCGCAGCGTTCATACGCGCGGTCAGGTCAGGCATTGCGGGTACTGCGGCATGCTGCTCTGGTAGCTGCTTGACGACGGGTTTGGGTACCGGCATGAAAGTTGTTGCGACGTCACCTGCCAAGGGCATGGGCGCCGGAGCAAGCTCAGTCATGAGAATCGCAGCTTCGACGATCACATTCAAGTAGTTGTCACCAATCCTAATCACGTCTTCAGCGCGTAGCGGGCCGTATTCTTTCTCAATGGCTCTCCCGTTGACTTCTGTCGCACCCATGGCACCATGATCTTCAACAAAAAAACCGGAGGCTCGCTTGTGAATCGTGGCGTGGCGTTTGCCCACGGTCCAGCCACGCAATACGATCAGGTTACTGTCGGCTTTGCCAATGGAGAGACTATCGATCTCGCAATTGACCCGCGTGAGATTACTTTTTGCAGATCGGTATTCAACACTGAACATGGTTTTTCCTGTAAAAAAACTTCAATTATTTATTGAGGATGCCCACGTCGCCTGACTGTGACTTGGCCTTTTCCTGGATGTCCTGTGCCTTCTGCAAGCGCTCTTGATTCAGACCTGATGATGAATCAATGACGGTCGGGGTGACGAAGATCACCAGGTCGGTGCGACCATTTTGAAAATTAGTCGACCGGAACAAAGCGCCCAGGATGGGCAAGTCACCGAAACCTGCAAGTTTTGAAACATCTTTCTGCAAGTTGGTGTTAACCAGGCCAGACAGCACAATCGTTTGCCCTGCCTGCACGTTGAATTCAGAATCCGTTTTTCGAGTCAGGAAGCCCGGGTTTCCTCCTACGGCTACGGAGTTGTCAACGTTGCTGACCTCTGTTTTGAGTAGGGCGCTGACATTGTTTTTCTCGTCAGCCACCGGTTCAATGGTCAGCTTAATGCCGTAGTCTTTGAAAGTCACGGTTGCTGGAGCTGCAGCGCTAGCCGGAGAGATGATGGGAATCTGTCCACCCGCCAAAAACTCGGCCTTACCTCCGCTGCGAGCACTGAGCTCAGGTGTTGCCAAAACAAAGGCATCGCCGTTGTCAACAGCCAGGTTGATCATCGAGGTGATAACTGATGTCAAGCCAAAGTACGGACGCCAGCCAGCGCCACCCATAGGAAGGGATGTAGATGGAAACCCTGAGGGCAATGTGGATGGAATCCTGAAATTTTGGTTTGTGTTCCAGTTCCCCGCAACAGCTGCTGCGGGACCGGCAATACTTTTATCCCATGCAATCCCGATGGTCGATGCGAGTGATTTCTTCATTTCTACAATCTGTACTTTCATGTACACCATGCGTCGCATCGTGACTTCTTCTTCAACCACGGCGTTATGGGTTTGTGGGAATAGTTTCGCAATGGCATCGATGCGTGGCAGGCCCGCTTTGCTCGCGGTACCTGTCAGCAAGACCATGTCCCCAACGCGCTCAACCTTGATGCCTGGCATGGTGCTCAGCATGTCACGAATGTGCTTGGTCGTGACATCCGGATCAGTGGCCAGCACGCTGACCGAGTAGTTCAGCTGATTGCCGTCAGCGGTCCAAAGCCGCAGACTCGTGGTACCAGGTGTTTCGGCCAGTACCACCATTTCTGTCTCAAGCACATTGCTGGTGATGATTTTCCCGTTACCAACAGCGACCCGCACGACCTTGCTAGGTAGTGGAATCGTTTTGATCTGCCCCACCACAAGTTGCATTGCGGAAACATCATCTGCAGCAGCGGCAGGCTGTGCGCAAGCCAGTCCGGCCAGCAAGGGAAATAGAAAGGTGAGTCTGGAAAACATCGCGAAGTGTCCTTGTGTATTGAGTTGACTCATGGCC
>JAUXQA010000518.1 GCA_030683195.1 Rhodoferax sp.
AAAGCCGACAGCGCTGCGGCATCGGCCACAGCTGAGCCTGACAAGGCCGCCAACATCACGGCCGCCACAATGGCGACATACCCCAGACCGCCTTTGATATGACCCACCAGAGTCATGGCGAAATTCACGATGCGACGCGACAAGCCACCTGCGTTCATCACCTCGCCAGCCAGCATGAAAAACGGCACAGCCAGCAGCGGAAAGCTGTCAGCGCCATTGATGACGTTTTGCGCCAGAATTTGCGCGTCGAACATGTTCATGTGCCACATCAGGGCGGCACCGCAGAGCAACAACGAGAAAGAAATGGGAATGCCAATGGCCATGGCGGCCAGCAGGGAACCCAGAAAAATGGCGATTGTCATGTGAAGTCTCTCTGGTTCAAGGGCGTGGGTCGCCATGAGGCATGTCGTCGGATTCACGGATACCGATCAGCTCGGATTCAGAGAGTTGCCCTGTGACAAAACGCCAAAAGTCATTGAGCAAAATGACGCCGCCCGAGACTGAAAACACCAGTCCACAGGCGTAGAAAGCGGCCATGGACACCTCCATGGCCGCGCTGGTGGTGTCCCAATTGATCTTGACCTGGTCCAGCGTGCCTTTGAAGATCAACCAGCAAATGAAAAGCATCAGCACATGGCCCAGCGCGAGACAGGCTTTTCTACCCCTGGGTGAAAGCCGCGAGACCAGCATGTCGGTGCCCAAGTGCGCCCGCTCATTGAGTGCAACCACAGCCCCCAGAAACGTGAGCCACACAAACAACCAGCGCGACAACTCTTCGCTCACCGTGATGCCGGAGTTCAGGGCATAGCGCAACACGACATTGGTGAACACGAGCACCACCATCAACATCAGGCTGCCGGCCATCAGCCACGACAGGAGCTGACAGTACTTATCAATCAATTTCTGGAGCATGCTTGGTTTCTCGCTGAGACAACAAGCACTAATGTACGAACTGGTTAGTTTTTAAGAATCAGGGAATACCCGTAACCCAGAAACAAATTTGTTGACAACTGATATGGCGAAATTGACTAACCGAGGATCTATGCGCGCACAAAGCGCACCACCATCTCGGTGATGCTGCTGCGGCGCGCGGCAATCGCCTGCTGGGCAGGGGTGCCGTCTTTGAAAATCAGGCCAAAGGTGTGCCGATTGGAGACATTGAAAAAAGTCAGCGCTGAAATGGAGGCGTGGATGTCAAGTGGTTCCAGGCCGGGGCGAAAGACGCCACTGACTACCCCCCGGTCATACAGGTTGCGAATGGCCTCAATGGCAGGCACGTTCAACTCCTGAATGCTCTTGCTTTGGGCAAGATAAGCGCCGCGCTCGATGTTCTCGTTCATGACCAAGCGGATGTAGTCTTCGTTGTCAGCATGGTGGTCAAAGGTGAACTCCACCAACCGGCGCAAGGCTTCTGTGGGTTCAAGGTCTTCCAGATGGAGTTCAGACTCAATTTGGCGCATGCGACGATATGCCTCCTCCAGCACCGCCACATATAGCCCTTCTTTGCTGCCAAAGTAGTAGTAAATCATGCGCTTGCTGGTTTGGGTGGCGTCGGCAATCGCGTCAATGCGCGCACCGCTCAAACCCTTGGCTGCAAACTCGGCTGTGGCCACTTCAAGAATGCCCGCCATGGTGCGGGCAGGATCATTGGTGCGAGTGGTTTTGGGCGCGGAATGTACTAACTGATTCATTCACAAAGTATAGGTTCAGCAGCATCTGCCATCGGCTGCCCCCCTACATGGACTCAGAGACACTGAGGCCTACGCCTCCCGAGTTCAAGCTGCGTTGAGTTGCTGCTCCAGGTCGTGCAGCACCTGGTAGCACGGCAACACACTGGCCACGCTGCTGTTGGGCTCACGGCCTTCGCGAATGGCGGCGAAGAACTCGCGGTCTTGCAATTCAATGCCGTTCATGGACACATCAACCTGGCTGACATCAATCAGCTCATCTTTGCCGGTAAACAGGTCGTCGTAACGTGCCAGGTAAGTCGCCGAGTCCCCAATGTAGCGAAAGTAAGTGCCCAGCGGTCCGTCGTTGTTGAACGACAGGCTCAAGGTGCAGATCGCGCCATTGGCGGCCTTGAGCTGGATGCTCATGTCCATCGCAATACCCAGCGCGGGATGAATCGGGCCTTGCACAGCGTTGGCTTTCACGATCGGGCTGCCGCACTGGTATGCGAACAGGTCCACCGTATGCGCTGCGTGGTGCCATAGCAAGTGGTCGGTCCAACTGCGCGCCTGGCCCAGGGCATTCATGTTGGTGCGACGGAAAAAGTAGGTTTGCACATCCATTTGCTGGATGTTGAAACGCCCCTCCACAATCTCCTTGTGCACGAACTGGTGGCTGGGATTGAAGCGACGGGTGTGACCACACATGGCGACAAGGCCGGTTTGCTGTTGCAGGGCCACAACTTCTTGCGCCCCCTTGAGAGAGTCGGCCAGGGGAATCTCGACCTGCACGTGCTTGCCGGCCTTCATGCACGCGATGCTTTGCTCGGCGTGCATTTGAGTGGGCGTGCACAAGATGACCGCGTCCACTTCAGGCAAGGCCAGGCTGTCAGCCAGATCGGTGGTGACGTGGCCGATGCCGTATCGGGCCGCGACCTCGCGGGTCTTTTCCAAATCACGGCTGATCAGAGAAACGACCTCAACGCCGTCGATTTTCTTGATGCCGTCGAGGTGCTTGATGCCGAAGGCACCAGCCCCCGCCAAAGCGACTTTGATGGTTTTGCTCATTTAAACGTTCTCCAGAATGACGTGCCCAACAGCCGTGTTGGATGCCGGCACATGGTAAAAACGATGCGCCAGTTTGGGGGCTTCGCCGCCATGGACATCGTCCATCGCACCCCGGGCAATTAGCCACATCACGAGCTCGATTCCCTCAGATCCGGCTTCACGCACGTAGTCGATGTGGGGGGTAGCCGCTGCGGCTGCCGGGTCGGCAATCAATTTATCCAAAAAGGCGTTGTCAAACTCCCTGTTGATCAAGCCAGCTCGGGGGCCTTGCAACTGGTGGCTCATGCCGCCTGTGCCCCAGATTTGGACATTCAGGTCTTTGTCAAAACTATCCACCGCCTTGCGAATGGCCTTGCCCAAATTGAAGCAACGCTGGCCGCTAGGAACCGGGTACTGCACCACGTTCACGGCAAACGGAATGACCGGGCAAGGCCATGCTTCAGGTTGGCCACACATCAAACTCAGCGGTACGGTCAAACCGTGGTCCACGTCCATTTTGTTGACGATGGTCAAGTCAAAATCCTGCTGAATCACCGACTGCGCGATGTGCGCGGCCAATTCAGCGTGGCCCTGAACCACCGGCACCGGACGCGGACCCCAGCCCTCGTCCGCCGGTTGGTAGGAGTCGGCCGTGCCAATGGCAAACGTCGGGATCATATCCAGACTGAAAGCAGTGGCGTGGTCATTGAATACGAGGATGATGACGTCGGGCTTGTTGTCTTTCATCCAGTGCTTGGAGAACTCGTAACCCTTGAAAAGCGGTTGCCAGTAAGGCTCGGAGGTCTTGCCCAGGTCGATGGCCGCGCCAATGGCAGGCACGTGGGAGGTGTAAACGGAGGCGGTAATTTTGGCCATGTCAGTTGCTCTCGATACGGCCAGCCTGGCCTTGGGGTTGGTGATGGGCTTGGGCGTCACCGTCTTCACCTATAAAACGATTGCCCTCAACCGAACGGCCGCCACTGATCATCATGTTGCGATACTCTTCTTCGGTCATTCCGGTCATGCTGCCGGCCATTTGCTGGAAGCTCTTGCCGTCGGTTGCACCAATCTTGGCCAGAAAATAGATGTTGCCGCCAGAGGCCATGCAGCGATTGAGATCACGCGTCAGCACGCCCTGCTTTTGCTCCTCGGTCATGGGCCACTCGTCAAGGTATGCACGCTCGTTGGCCTTGAAGCGCTCGCGATTGGCGGCCTTCATGAGGGACATACAAAACTGATTCAGGTGGTAACCCTTGCGGCTTTGTTCGGCATCGAAAATAATGGTGCCAGGCACGTCCAGGTAAGGTTTGTCAAGTGACATGGTCAGCTCCAGTAAAGGCGGTTCGGATTGTCCACCAGCAGCTTTTGCTGCAACTCCGGCGTGGTGGCAATGTGGGGAATGAAGTCAACCAACAAGCCGTCATCGGGCATGTGGTCTTTCAGGTTGGGGTGCGGCCAGTCGGTGCCCCACAAAACGCGATCGGGGAACTCTTCCACAATCGCTCGGGCGAATGGAATCACATCCGCATAGGCATTTTGCTGACCGTCGAGCGCTTTGGAACCCGTCACACTCAGGCGTTCTGGGCAACTCACCTTGCTCCAGACGTTGGAGTGCTCGCGCATGAACCTCTGGAACAACGCAAACTGCGGACCCTCAACCGGCAACGCTACATCAGGGCGACCCATGTGGTCCACCACCACGGTGGTAGGCAGCGCGGTGAAGAAGTCCCACAATTCGGGCAAGTCAACCGCCTCAAAATAAATCACCACATGCCAGCCCCAGGCCTTGATGCGGGTGGCAATTTCCAGCAACTCGTCCTTCGGGGTGAAGTCAACCAGTCGTTTGACAAAGTTGAAACGCACACCACGCACACCCGCGTCATGCATGGCCTGCAGGTCGGCATCGGTCACACCGCGCTTGACCGTGGCGACACCACGAGCCTTGTTGTTGGAGGACTTCAGTGCATCAACCAGCGCACTGTTGTCGGAGCCATGGCAGGTCGCTTGCACAATGACGTTTTTTTCGAAACCCAAGTGGTCTCGCAAGGCAAAGAGCTGCGCCTTGGATGCATCGCAAGGCGTGTATTTGCGCTCAGGCGCATAAGGAAACTCGCTGCCGGGGCCAAACACATGGCAATGCGCGTCCACGCTGCCAGCGGGCAACTGAAAGCGGGGCTTGGCAGGGCCGGCATACCAATCGAGCCAGCCAGGCGTCTTATGAAATTCCATGGAGTTCCTTAAGGTGAGGTGCGTAGGGAGTTAATCGGGTTTGATATTGGCATCGCGCACGAGCTTTTCATAACGCTGGCGCTCAGACCGGATCAGGGCTGCAAACATATCGGCGCTACCCGGGATGATTTCTCCCCCAACGGCCGTCATGCGCTCACGCACCTCCTTGGTTTGCAGCGCCTTTTGTACTTCAGCGTGCAGCAAAGCCACGATGGGCTTGGGCGTGGCAACAGGGGCCACCAGACCGTACCAGACCGATGCTTCAAAGCCTGGAAATCCCGACTCGGCAATGGTCGGTGCGTCGGGAAAGATGGCAGAGCGGTTCGGGCTGAGCACAGCCAACACTTTCAACTTGCCACTCTTCACGTGCGGCTGGACTTCCAGTGCGTTAACCGCCACCAGTGGCACCTGGCCTCCTATCACGTCAGTGAGGGCTTGGGCGCCACCGCGATAGGGGACATGCTGCAAATTGATGCCCGCGGCGCGTACAAAGAACTCCAAAGCCATGTGCGGCGTCGAGCCATTGCCGGGTGTGCCAAACGCAATGGCGCCCGGTCGGGCCTTGGCGGAAGCAAGCAACTGGGCGATGTTGGCGTAGGGCGCATTCACGTTGGCCGCAATCACTACCGGCACGCGTCCGATCAATGACACTGGCACCAAGTCTCGCTCGGCGTCAAATGGCGCAGGCTGATACAACGCCATGTTGGCGGCCAGTGCATTGGCCGCCATCATCAGGGTGTAGCCATCGGGCTCGGACCCGATTACATGCTTCACGGCAATGTTGGTGCCCGCGCCTGGCTTGTTTTCAACAATAAAGGGTTGCCCCAAACTAGTGGACATGGCTTGGCCAACGGCACGCGCCACGGCATCCACCGCGCCCCCAGCTGAATAACCCACCACGACCCTGACCGGCTTGGCCGGATAAGGCTGGGCCAAAGATGGGAGCGATAACGCGCTGATCAACGCTGCGGCGGCTAGGCTCAGGGACAGACGGCGTGTGAAATTAGGTAGCGGGTTGAACATGGGAATGTTTTTCATTTGGGATTGAAGATATTGAATCGGGCCATGGTGAACAGGCACCTGTCGTCAGACGTCAAGCCGAACCCTTTGGATTGATTTTCTCAAGCAAGCGGTCGGCCTCCATGCGCCAATCGGCACTGCGTGCAAATCCCGACCCACCCTTTTCGCCAAACCATCCCGCATCGGCACAGTCGGCCACCCAGCCCTGGCGCTCGGCCGTACCGTTGGCGCTCCAAGGGGTCAGGCCGGCATCGGCCACCGTCTGCGCTACTTCACGCACTTCCTCGCTTCGTCGGCGGCCATGTTCGATAACCCGCTGAAAGAAGTAGCTGGCCTGCTTTTCCCAGTCGATACCGGGAAAGGTCTCATAAAGGGATGCCACCACCGCGTCTTCCACTCCGTAATGGCGTGCCGCTGTGAAACTTTCGATCACCATGGCCTCCAGGCCCTTGATCATCACGCTGCGGCACATTTTGGTGGCACTGGCCACACCCAGTTTGTCACTGACGACTTTGCTGGAAAAGCCCAGGGTGTTGATGAGCGGTGACAACTCAGCAGCAAAGACACCCCCCAGAAGCAAGGGAACTTTGATGCGATAGGGTGGGATGCTGGTCATCACCGCTCCCTCCACATAGCATCCGCCCGAGGCGTCAATCAACGCCGCTGCACGCTGCTTGGCTCCAGGAGAAGCCGAGTTGAAATCAAGAAAAAAAGTACCCTTGTTGAGTGCAGGCGCACAGGCTTGCGCAACTGACACAGTCTGGCTGGCCGTAACGGCGCTGACAATGAGGTCCACATTTGCCGCGAGGTCTGCAGCAGAAGTAGCCAAGCGGACGCCGTGACGCGCCGCATGACTTTGCAGCGTCACATCAATCGCAGGTGAACCAAACTTGGAGTCATAGGCGCTCACCGAGAGGTATTGGGCACGCAGGT
>JAUXQA010000527.1 GCA_030683195.1 Rhodoferax sp.
TCAACGTGCGCGGCGGCTGCGGCTTCAGCTTTGGCAATGGTTGCTCTGAGGGCACGGGTGAAATCAGTTTGTTCGGTAGCGAAAAGAAACGCACCATTCCCATCAAGGCGGAGGTCTGAACCATGAGCTTTCTCAACACCACCCCCAAACTGGCCACCAAAACGCTGCGCGTGCTGGCCCGCTTGCTGAGCTACCCTGACCCTACGCTGCGCAAACATCTGCCTGAGTTGCGCGATGCCTTGCGCATGGAGGCTGCGCTTTCCAATGACCGGCTGCTGGAGCTGGAGGATTTGATTGGCTGGATGTCAGCAGGCACCGGCGTGCAAGATGCACTGGACATTGAAGAGGCCTATGTCGAGCTGTTTGACCGGGGTCGCGCCACCTCGCTGCACCTGTTCGAGCATGTGCATGGCGACTCACGCGACCGGGGCCCGGCCATGATCGACCTGGCTCAAAACTTTGAGAAAGCAGGCCTGTTTCTGGCGCCCGGTGAGATGCCCGATTACCTTCCCGTCGTGCTGGAATACACGTCAACCCAGCCGCCCAAAGAGGCCCGTGCCTTCTTGAACGAAATGGCGCATATCTTCAACGCCATTTTTGCCGCGCTGCAGCAGCGCGACACCCGCTACGCCAGCGTGCTGGGCGCACTGCTGGAGTTGGCTGGCGAGAAAGCCAAGGCCGTCAAAGTCACGCCCGACGAACCCATTGACGAAAGTTGGGAAGAGCCCGGTGCGTTTGATGGCTGCTCCACCAAGGGCCAGGCCAACCCCAACCAACCGCAACCGATTCACATCGTTCGCAAACCTGCTCCCAGCAACAAACTACCAGGAGTAACTGTATGAGTTCCCTCCACAACTTCTTTTTCTCGATCTATCCCTACATCTGCCTGGCTGTGTTTTTGATGGGCAGCCTAGCGCGATTTGACCGCGACCAGTACACCTGGAAAAGCGATTCCTCCCAATTGCTGCGCAAGGGCAGCCTGCGCTGGGGCAGCAACCTGTTTCACGTCGGCATTCTGTTCCTGTTCTTCGGGCACTTTGTCGGCTTGCTCACCCCCCACTTCATCTACGAGCATTTCATCACCGCTGAAAACAAGCAGTTGATGGCGGTCTACTCCGGTGGTGCGGCGGGCTTGGTGTGCTTCATCGGCCTGACGCTCCTGTTGCACCGTCGCCTGTTTGACCCGCGCATTCGACTCACCAGCCACCGCACGGACATTGCCATTCTGATGATTCTGTGGGTGCAACTTGTTCTGGGACTGGTGACCCTGCCGTTTTCACTCTCGCACTCAGACGGTGGCGTGATGATGGCCCTGGGCGAGTGGGCGCAACGACTGGTGACCTTCCGTGCAGGTGGAGCCGAACTGCTGGTCAATCTTGACTGGCCCTACAAGATTCACCTGGTGCTGGGAATGACGATTTTCCTGTTATTTCCGTTCAGCCGTTTGGTGCATGTGTGGAGCGGTTTTGGCAGTCTGGCCTATTTGGTCCGCCCCTACCAGGTTGTGCGTGCCCGCCGCCTGAATGTGCCTGCCGGTCAAAACCAGCCTCGTCAGCCTGGCGCAGGTCTTTGAAAGTCACACCATGACAAACCAGAATTTTGTAGCTACCGAGTTGGCCAGCATCAACGGCGTCGTCCTCCAACTGCCCGACGAGGCCATATCGCCTGACGAGTTGCGCCAACGCGCTTACTCTGAGCTACTGCGCCAGGCAGCGATGGCCCAGGGGCTGTTGAGCAGCACCGACGCAGCCACGGCTGACGGCGTGCTCAGCGAGGAGGCCAGCAGCGCCATTGAATTGCTGCTGGAGAAAAATCTGGCCATCCCCGAACCCTCGGAAGAAGCCTGCAGGCGCCACCACGCAGCCCACCAGGCCACCTACAGCACGGGTGAACGGGTTCACGTTCGTCACGTTCTGTTCGCAGTCACCCCCGGCGTGGATGTGGTGGCCTTGCGCAACCGGGC
>JAUXQA010000530.1 GCA_030683195.1 Rhodoferax sp.
CGGCTTTCCGTTTGTCGGCGTCATCGAGCACACCAACTTTGACTCTCCCGCCAACTACGGCGGCAAGCACATCGTCTACCTCTCGCGCTACCTCGCCAAAGAAGACCCCCTGTGGAACTACGACAGCGAGAACTACCTTGCCTTCTGCCTGGGCCACCTCCAACGCATGTTCCCCGCACTACAGCGCGACTGGATTCAGGACTACCGCATCTGGAGCGCCGAATTTGCCCAGCCCGTGACCGAACGCAACTACTCCAGCTACGTGCCCGGCCGCACCACCCCTTACAGCAACGCCTGGGTTAGCACCATGGCCCAAATCTACCCTGAAGACCGCGGCACCAACTACGCCATCCGTGAAGGGCAGGCCGTAGCCCAACTCATCGCGCAGCAGCGCCCCGCCTGAGCCCCCGCTTGCCCATGCCCGACCCCAAGTCCACCACCCTGCGCGGTCTGGCGCTGTTTTTGGCGGCCACCAGCCTGCTGGTGTGGTCGCTTGACTCGCTTTGGGGCACCTCCACCGACCTTGCGCACCATTACGCCCTGGTGGCCCGCCTGTCCGAGCTTTGGAGCATGCCCTACAGCGGTAACGCCACCCTGGGAGAGATGAACTACTATCCCCGCAGCAGCCACATCATGGCTGCCATCGTGGGGCGTGTTTTGGGGTCCGTGCTGCTGGGCATGCAGTTCATAACGTTGCTCAGCGTCGTGGTTCTTTGGGCCAGCCTGGCCTCCATCGTGCTCAGCGTGCCCAAAAAATCGGGCTGGATCGTGGCCCTCTTGTTGTCAGCCGCCCTGTGGGCAAACCGTAGCTACCTCCATCTTGAGCTGGGAGCCGATGAAGTCATCGAAAACTTCTTCTATGCCCAGCTGGTTGCGCAGGCATTTGCCATGCTCGTGGTGGCTATTTCACTGGCGCTGGAGCGCCAAGGCGTCAACCCCACCCTCAGGTATGCCCTGCTGGTGGCGGGTATTTACATTGCCACCGGCATGCACCTGCTGCCCGCTCTGGAATTATTGTGCTTCTTTGCCGTCTTGGTGGGCGTGGACCTCTACCAAAAAGGCAACCTGCACACCCGCCACTGGCGCAGCGCCCTGGTGCCCCTGCTGCTGCTGCTCGGGGCAGCAGCAGCCTTGCTGACGCATCCGTCGTTCGCTGCCATGAGCGGCATCAGCAACAACAACGGCTCCATCACCGGCCGCACCATCCAGAGCATGGGCGCCTTCATGGCCTACAGCGGCCTGCACATGGTCTTCTCGGCGGGCCTGCTCTTGCTGTGGTTGCGCCTTGACCCCCTGAAGCACGCCCCCCACTGGCTGGGCGTGAAATACATCGCACTCTTTGGCCTCGCCGTGTCCGGCTTGTGTTTGCTGCAAGTGCTGGCGCTGCAGCTGGGGCACGGCTCTGAATACTCCGTCAAAAAATACATATTTGCCCTCAACACCAGCCTGCTCATCGAGGCCGTGCTGTGCGTCACCTTGCTCATCGCCTGGCGCTGGCCCGGCAAGCGGGCTGACCGCTCACCCAACTCTGGCACCACCTTGGCTGACCTGCGGGCCTCTGCACTCACGGTGGTGGCTTTTCTGTGTGTTACACCTGCCATCGCCCCGCTGGACACCTCCAACCTCGTCGCTCTTGAGCATCAGCTGCAATTGCAGCGCGACCTCTTGCTCCCCAACCTGCCCGGCAAGTCCAACTACGTTGCCTTGGTTGACGGTATTCCCGGCAGCGTCACCTACATGATGTCCATTGGTGTTCTCAAATCCCCGCGTGCGGCGCATCCAGACATGGCCCAGCCCCATTGGTGGATTGACGACTGGGGCCAGGTTGCCACTGTGGTCACCTCACAAAACAGCCCGCTTGACCAAGACCCCACCTGCCGCCGCGCCGCCCCCGTCAACACCCTGGTCATGCTGGACGGCAACTGCGCAGGCAAACAGTTCCCAAGGCGGCACCTGCTGGGTTTCACCACCAGCCACCCTGCCTCCACCTGCATTGCCACCGGCTTCAGCGCGGCAGAACCCATAGGCACCTGGAGCAGCAGCGCCACCGCCAGCTTGCGTTGCCCCGTACCCGCCACTGCGGGCGGACGCCCCCGCGCCATTGAGGTTGACGCCACCGCTTTTGTTGGCAATGTGCCGCTGCAGCGCGTCAGCATCGCCATTCAGGGGCAGCCGCCCGTGGCGTATCAGTTGGAGACTGGCAAGCCATCAAACCTCATGGTCATTGACCTGCCCCCCCAAACCGGCCCCGAGGTGCAGCTTGACTTCATCCTGCCTGACGCCATCTCACCCCAGCAACTCGGGCTTAGCGCCGATACCCGCCAACTCGGCATTTCCATCCGGACCCTTGAATTCAAGTAAACCGCATAGAGGAGGGCGCACTGGCCGCAAGTGCGGCTAGTGCGGCAAACTCCACTCCCAGTTCACCTGCAGCTGCTTGCCCTGAAACTCAAAAATCGAGATGTTTTCGCGGTTGCGCACTGCCCGCAGTTCCACGTGCACCGCCTGCTGGCGGCTGAGCGGCATCGTGACCGCAGCGCGCAGTATCTGCGTATGCTGGCGCCGGCGCTCATCGATTAACCCCGGCGAGTAGGCCTGTTGCCCGTGCCAGCTCTGGTAGCTCCAGCCCAGCTCGCCCACCAGTGCGCCTGCCAAACGACGACGCCCCGTCAGGCTCAGCACCGCACCGCTGCGGTCGTTGCCGGGGCGTTGCGCATCGCCCCGATCCAGGGCATAACCCACACTTGCCTGCAAAAATGCATCGTCAGACCGGTACACCAGCAAGCCCCGGGATTCCCACAGCCTGGAGTCAAACCCGGTCAGGGTCGGGTAGCTCACCCCCGTCCATCCGCCAGAGGCGCCCAGCTCCCACCCCTTTGGCAAGCCCAGCGGTGCCGTAGCCTGCAACTGCAACTGCAACTGACGCTGGTAAACCGAACCGCCCAGCGTGGTCAACCCCGCCGACCCATTGGCCCGCACCGTCCAGCTCCCCAGCTGCCATGGGTGCTCAGCGCCCAGCGCCACAGAATTCAGGTTGTACTGGGGCAGGCGGTCATATTGGCGCGCCTGGAACTGTGCAAACCCCAGCGTGCCGCCGGGCAGCGTGCGCGAAAACTCGCCAGACACCGCCGTACCCGTGTCGCTCCTGGGCGCGTACTCTGGTGCCAGCACCAGAGTCACCAGATTGCTCCCACTGCCTACATTGAAAAAAGGGCTGATCGCCCCCTGGTTCACATTGCTGTCATGCACGCGCCCCACCTGCAGGCGGGCCATGCCCGCAGGTGCAGGGCTGTCGCAGCCCCGGCTGCGCAGCTGGTTAATGACATCCTGCAAGGCCGGCGGCGGGGTAAAGCGCTGCTCAATCGTCGTGAAAAGCGATTCCGCCACCTGCCCCCGCCCTGCGTTGCACTGCAGCACCGCCAGGTCAAGCCAAGCACCCGCATGCTCGGGCTGCAGCTGCAGCAAGCGCTCCAGGACCGCACGCGCCTCGTTAAAGCGCGCCTCCTCCATCAACCGGGTGGCCGTTTGGTACAGGTCTGCCCCGCCGGGCTGCATGGGGGTGTCGGCCAACGCTGCGCTGGCGCCCAGAGCCCAAACCACCCCCAGCGCAAACCGATTGGCCCAAACACACCTAAGCAACAAGTATTCCCCTGATTAATCTGATTTCATTACCCGGCCCGCAAGCCCAAATAAAAGCCCTGAAGTATAGAATGCGCACCATCAGCACCCTACACATCACCCAAGAGAGTCCCCCAATGCGTACCAGCTTCAAGTGGCGCAGCGCTTTTGTGGCTGTCGCAGCATTATTCATGTTGGGCTTTGCCCACAGCCAGACCGTCGGTACCATCATTCAGACCCAGGGTGATGCACGCGTGGCAGGCATCCCTGCCAAAGCCGGCGATCCCGTGCAAGCCGGCCAGCCGCTTGCCACCGGGCCCAATGCCTACATTTACATCAAAACCATTGACGGCGGCTTTCTTATCTTGCGCCCCGGCAGCCTTGCCCAGGTCATTGCCTATACGGTAGACCCTGCCCAGCCCGCCAACAGCCGCTTCAAGATCGAGCTGCAAAGCGGCGTAGCCCGCAGCATCTCAGGCGATGCCGTCAAAAAATCGCGCGAGAACTTTCGCTTTAACACCCCTGTAGCAGCCATTGGCGTGCGCGGCACCGACTTCACCGTGTACACCGACAGCCAAACCACCCGCGTGAGCGTAGTGTCTGGCGGCATTGTGGTCAGCGGCTTTGGCGCCGGCTGCGGCCCTGAGGGCAGTGGTCCCTGCGAAGGCTCGGCCAAACGCGAGCTGTTTGCGAGCCAAACCCTGCAGGTTGTGCAAGTTAACCGGGGGCAAGCCCTGCCCCAAATCTTGCGCAGCAACAGCCTGGCGCCAGACGCTATTGCTCCCCCCCGGGCAGACGAGCCTGCAAAGGCCCTGTCAGGCTCGTCTGTGGGTACATCGGTGGGCGTGCCCGCCCCCTTGGTAGCCAGCACCGCCAGCCCTGACCTTGTCCCCCGCAAAACCGCTGTGCTGGAAACTCCCGCCCCGGTAGTGCCCCCGCCCGTGGTCGAGGTACCCGTGGTCATCGCCCCAATCGTGGTGGTGCCCCCCCCGGTGGTAGAGATACCTGTGGTTGCTGCGCCCCCCGTGGTGGTAGCACCACCTGTTGTAGTGGCGCCGGTTGTGGTGGCTCCCCCCGTGGTGGTTGCCCCCCCGGTGGTGGAGACACCGCCCGTGGTTGAGGAGCCCCCCGTGGTGGTTATTGTTACCCCCCCTGCGGTTATTGCCCCTGTGGTGCCACCCTTGCCTGCGCTGGTGTGGGGCCGCTGGCAAGCGCTGGCAGACCAGCCCGCCGAGGTGAGTTTGACGGACCTCAAAGCCAACAACCAGCTGTTTGGGCTTAACAGCTTCTATGCGCTAGGCCGTAACAAAGACAACCTGTGGCAAGCCCCTGCTTCCGGCGCAGTGAGTTTCACTTTGCAAAGCTCACAAGCCTTGGTGCAGTCTGACGCAGGCCCGATTACGGCAGCAAGCCTCGAGAATGGCCGCCTGAACGTTAATTTCAGCCGCAGCACCTTCACCACCCAATTTGACCTGCTCACCCAAGGGCAGCGCCTGGGACGCATGGCCGAAGGCAATGTATTCAGTGACGGCACCTTTGGCAACGCCAGCCAGTTTTTGGGTGCCAACAACATGCTGGTGCAAGGCGTGCTGGCCTCAGACCCCGTGCTGCAGGCCGGCTATGTGTTTCAGTCTCGTCTGGACAACAACCGCGTGGCCTATGGCGTAGCCCAGTGGGGCAAGTAGCCTTGTCACAGGAAGCAAGCTCTATAGGCCGTTGTTTTTGACTGCAAAACACAATTTGCCTGCATAAATGTGACGTACGTCACAAAATCTTGGACTGGAGTTCGCTGAAAATCAAGTCCGTCCAAGTACTGGAATTGGGTTTTTTGCACCCAGGGGAAAAAAGCAAAAAACTGCAGTAATCTTTTTTTAACTAGGAAACTCAAAATGCCTTTAAGCACCTCTCAAGTCCAAAGCGCTTATGTCGCCTTCTTCAACCGCCCAGCTGACGTTGGTGGTCTTAATTTCTGGACCCAGTCCCAGACACTCGGTTTGCCAGATCTACTCACCGAGTTTGCCAAATCTCCTGAATACGTCGCTCAGTACGCTGGGTTGACCTCTTTTCAGCGCGTTGACGCCATTTACATGAATTTGTTTGGTCGCCATGCAGAGTCAGGTGGGTTGCAATTTTGGGGCTTAGCCTTGGATCAAGGTAAGGTGACCCTTGCAGATGTTGCCTATCAAATCGGAACCGTTGGTGCACAAGGAACTGACAAAACGGCTTTTGCAAATAAGACATCCGCAGCTGTTGCATTCACCACAGCCGTGGACCTCCCGAGTGAGATGCTTGGTTACGCTGGCGCTGCCTCTTTGGCTGCCGCCCGTGCTTTCCTTTCTTCAGTGACCGATGATGCTTCTTTGGCGAGTGCCATTGCGCCCGCTGCGTTGGACGCGTCGGTTGCAACCGTGACTAGTCTTGGCAACGTTGTTGCTGGTCAGACCTTCACGCTCACTACTGGTGTGGATTCATTCACTGGCGGCGCAGGTGCGGACACGTTCAATGCCACGAACACGGGTGCTGTTCAATCGCTGTCCTCGTTTGACACCATCAAAGGTGGCGCTGGTGCTGATACATTGAATGTTCTCTCGGTTGGCAATGCGTTTGACGACACCACAACATCTGGCCTCACTGTGTCGGGCGTTGAAACTGCTGTCGTGACCAGCGATCGTAAAGTCGTTTTGAACGCGTCCACTTGGACCGATTTGGCAAACCTGACTGTCGTCTCCGCCGGTGCGACCTCTGGCTCAACTTCTGTGAAAGCTGCCGCAACAACAGCAGTGTCCGTGACCAACACCAGTTCGGGTGGAAACTCGACGGTTGTGGATGGCGGCTCCACTGTGAACGTGACTTCAACCGACGCATCGGGCGGCGGCACCATCACTGTTGGCAATACGAACGCTCCTACCGGCGCAATCAATATCACCTCGAACAACACCGCGAACGGCGCAACCACCGGCAGCGTCAACGTTCAAGGCGGCTCCAGCGTCACCATCACGCAGGCTCAATTCAATGCGACCAACACTACCAACACCAATGGTACGGTTACTGTCGTAGGTTCAACAGCCACAACGGCTGTGACCGTGAACAATGCGGCGAAGGCAACAGCCTCCGCCACCGTGGCTGGTGTGAACGCGAATTCAGTCGCGATTACTGACGTGAATGGTGGCGCTGACGTAGCTGGCAAGATTGCCTCTGCCACAGTGAACAATTTCACGACTTTGAGCATTACCGACAATGCGTTGACCACACTGACAGTGGCTGGCGGTAGCGGCAACATCATCATCGACAACAGTGGCCTGACCACAGCAACCAACAAGACCCTGGCCCTGAACATCAATGGTCAAACCGGCGGTACCTTGGATGATGCTGACATCTACACCACCTTGAACGTGACCACCACAGGTGCCAACTCTACCTTGGCAAACATCACTCAAGGCGGCGTGACAGCGCTGACAGTGGCTGGAACCAAGGTTCTGACTCTAACTTCTACTGCTGGCCTGAGCGCATTGAAAACCGTAGCAGTGTCCGGTTCGGCTGGCATCAAGGCTGATCTGTCGGCTGCAACTGTCACCTCGGTGGATGCTTCGGCAACTTCCGGTGCGAACACCGTGACTGTTGATGCATCCAAAGCAACCTTCACCGGTGGCGCGGGTGTGGATACCGTAACTTTGGCAGCAACCACCCCAACCAAAGCAATTTCGCTGGGCGCTGGTGACGACAGCCTGAACCTGGGTGCCTTGGCAGGCACACCAACAGGCAAGCTGGATGGCGGCACTGGGACCGACAACCTGACCATGACTGCCGCTCTGGCAGCAACGGCTTCGGGCAGCGCGACCTTCGCAGGCGTCGTGACCGGTTTCGAAAAAGTGACCTTGACTGGTGCTACCAACCAAACCATCGATCTGGCAGTTCTGGGCAATTTCAACTACGTGACTACCAGCGGCGGCAATGGCTTGACTTTGAGCAACCTGCCAACAGGCGGCACTCTGGTGCTCAACGGTGCGGGTACGGCTTACACGATCGGCAACTCTGCCTTCACGGCAGGTACCAACGATACCGTCAACCTGACTTTGACTGATGGCAGTGGCGGCAATGTGTCGTTTGCTTCGACCGGTATCACCGCAAGCGGTGTTGAAAACTTTGCGATCACCACGGTTGACACGCAAGCCACACCAAGCGGCACCGTCGTTGATTCAGTGACCCTGCTGGGCAACTCCGTCAAGGCGATTGCTGTAACCGGCAATGCTGGCTTGACGTTGACTTCCACCAGCACGGCACTCACTTCGGTGGACGCCAGCGGTATCACCTTGGGTGGCTTCGCCTGGACATCGGGTGCGTTGGCAGCAGCCAGCACAGTCAAAGGCTCTGCGACTGGCACCAACACGATTGATGCTTCCGCAGCCACTGGCGGTGCGGTGACTTATACCGGCGGTACAGGTGTCGATTCGTTCACCGCAACCAACGGCAAAGGAAACACGGTCACTTTGGGTGATGGTGCTAACACTGTAGTTGTGTCATCTGGCAACAACACCATCACTGGTGGCAAGGATGCGGATACGGTTACTGCAACTACCGGCAACAACACCGTGAGCTTGGGCAATGGTGCCAATGCGTTCACAGCGACCACTGGCAACAACACCTACACCGGCGGTACAGGTGTGGACACGGTCACTGTGGGTGGCGGCTCCAACACACTGACACTCGGCACCGGTGCTGACAAGGTGTCCATCACAGCGGCTAGCGCCAACGTGAACACTTACTCCACCATTACCGATGCAGGCGCTGGTGACACCATTACCTTCGTTGACTTGGGTACAGAGACGTTCAACACTGCCAAGGTTTCTTTGGCGAACACCGCGGTGTTCCAGGATTACGCCAATGCGGTGATTCAGGCTGGCGGCAATGCGTCTGTCAATGGTGCCTTCGGTTGGTTCCAGTTCAGCGGCGACACTTACCTGGTTCAGAGCCGTCACGACGGTTCCGGCGTAAACGCATCCTTTACCAACGGCACCGACATGGTTGTCAAGCTGACTGGCTTGGTGGATCTGAGCACCGCGACAGGCGTGGGCACAGCCACACTGACACTGGTCTAAACCCTTTCAGAGACCCACCCTGAGCTTCGGCAAGGGGTGAGCTGCCTCTCCCAAGAACCCCATTGCCTATAAAGCAGTGGGGTTTTTTTTGAGTACATTAAACCGGTGTACTGAGAAAAAACCCAAGTTGAGAAAAAGGATAAAACATGACGGACTGGACCGCTGGCTACGTAGCCGACATTGGCTACACCTTTGGCTACTACCTCGAACTCAATCCGCTACACGCCAGGCTGGCCTTTTTAAATGCCGGTCTGGTGCCACCAGAGAGCGGACACCACTGCGAGCTGGGCTTTGGCCAGGGCATGAGTGCCAACATCCACGCTGCAGCCTCGGGCAGTACCTGGCACGCCACCGACTTCAACCCCGCCCAAGCCAGCTTTGCCCAAGCCGTGGCCCGGGCCTCGGGCGCCAACGCCCACCTCACCGATGAGGCGTTTGCGGACTTCTGCACCCGCGCTGACCTGCCAGACTTTGACAGCATCGGCCTGCACGGCATCTGGAGCTGGATCAATGATGAGAACCGGGCGGTGATTGTTGACTTCATCCGCCGCAAACTCAAAGTCGGTGGCGTGGTCTACATCAGCTACAACACCCAACCCGGCTGGGCTGCCATGGCCCCCATGCGCGATTTATTGACCGAGCACTCCGAGGTCATGGGCATTGCAGGTCGGGGCATTGTGAGCCGCATCGACGGCGCCCTCGACTTTGCCGACAAGCTGATGGCCACCAACCCCGGCTACCTCAAAGCCAACCCGATGGTCACCGAACGCCTCAAGGGCATGAAGGCCCATAACCGCAACTACTTGGCGCATGAATACTTCAACCGCGACTGGCTGCCCATGCCATTCTCCAAAATGGCCCAGTGGCTCGCACCTGCCAAGGTGGGCTTTGCTTGCTCTGCCCACTACCTGGACCACGTGGATGCGGTCAACCTGAGCCCAGAACAGCAAGCTTTGCTCAATGAGACGCCAGACGCCCTGTTTCGCCAGACCGTGCGGGACTTCATGGTCAATCAGCAGTTTCGCAAAGACTTCTGGGTCAAAGGCGGGCGCAAGCTCAGTCTGCTGGCGCAGGCCGAAGCACTTCGGGCCCACCCAGTCATCCTGGTGCAGCACCGCCCCGATGTCGCCCTCAAAGTCACCGGCGCCCTGGGTGAGGCCACCCTGCAAGAGGCGGTCTACACCCCCATTCTCGATGCGTTGGCCAACCACCAGCCCAAGACCTTGGGGCAACTGGAGCTGCAACTCAAAGACAAAGGCATCACCTTTGGCCAACTCACCCAAGCGGTGGTGATTCTGACGGGGGCAGGCAGCCTGGCCAGCGTGCAGGACCCGGCCTTGATTCCCAAGGCCAAAACACACACCGACAAGCTCAACGCCCACCTGATGGACAGAGCTCGGGGCAGCGCCGATATCAACTACCTGGCCAGTCCTGTCACGGGTGGCGGTGTGGCTGTGAACCGCTTTCAGCAACTCTTTTTGCTGGCTCTGAATCAAGGCAAGAAGCAGCCAGCCGAGTGGGCACAACTGGCCTGGCAGATCCTGGCAGCGCAAGGTCAAAAGATTGTCAAAGAGGGCAAGACAGTGGAGACAGCTGAGGATAATCTGTCGGAACTTGGGGTCCAGGCCAATGCCTTCGCTCACAAGCAACTGCCCATTCTCAGAGCGTTGCAGATCGCGTAGGCAGGATTGGTTATCTCGGGATACTAATTTGATGGAAAACCGGCTGATAGCCGGTATATCAATTGGCTTTTTCTTTCAAAATTTATAGCAAGAAAAATGACGTTCTCTAACATGGGCTATAGTCGCCTTCCATAAAACCCCATTGATCGCAAGACAGTGAGGCTTTCACTTTGAAGTGAGATGAAATACCTTTCATGGAACAGCTTTCCGGATTGTTGTTGGCTGACGCGTTGGATCAAACCCTATCAAATCCAACCGCGAGCCATCGCTGGCACACATTACTGAGCTTGTACTCATCCGACGCCAATGATGATGAGCGTGTGGCGGTTCAAAAACATCTTATTGCGAATGTTTCTCCTTTCGGGGAGGTCGGATTCTTCCTTGACACATTCATGGCCGCCGTCACAAATGACCCCTATTACAGTGCCAAGGCAGGCCAGTTGCTGAAATCCTTGGCGCCCTTTGACGCCGACAGATTGATGGCATTTTCTGTTTACGAATGGGGCCGGCAAGCGCTCGGGAATGGGGGTTCGAGTCAATTTGTTGGCGCGCTGCGCGCAGCATGCGTCCCTGACTTGATGGCCCTGATCGGTCTAAAGCTGCTGCAATTGTCACCGCTCGCGCGAAAGGCCAGCAGTCATCTGGCAAAAATTGCATTGGTCATGCCGTACATCAGCAACGCTAACCACCCCCCGACCGTCCTGGCGTTGCAGCAGGCCAAGCTTCTAAGTGATTCAGGCCTGCAAGTTGGCATGTTTTCCAGTCAGGAGCTGCGGGTGCAGCACATGGCTGACTATCTTGGCAGCAATGGCCAACTATTCACCCCATCACCTCAACTCGACACACTGCGCCCGCTCATCCCTGGCGGTGTGAATCTCACTATTTGTGACGAGCGGTTTTCACTTAAGCGCAGGTATCAAGACCTGCTGACATCGGTCAATGCATTTGATCCGGATCTGGTGCTATTTGTGGGCTTCAATTCGCCACTCATGACGCCGCTGCATGCCGCCCGTCCCACGCTGGGCTTGTGCATCCACGCCGTGCAACCCATGGCGCCCGTCGATGTCTGGCTCACGGGTAAGCCATCTGAGGCCAATCGACTCAGCGCAACCTGGGGCGACGCATTACCTCCGGCCTGGGGTTGCTACCACCCGTTCCGTATTCAACTCAAACCAACCGGAGAAACTGCGACCCGCTCGCAACTGGCATTACCTTTAGACGGCCTCGTGTTGATCACTGTCGGTGCCCGACTGGCGACGGAAATTTCAGGGCCTTGGGCGTCTGCCATGGTGGACTTTCTTAAACAACATCCCAGCATGACTTGGCTGCTGGTTGGCGGCGATGGCAGCGTGCCTTTGGCCTTGAGCGAGGTAGCTGCCGGACAAGTGAGAACCCTGGCCCACCAGCATGATCTGAGAAGCGTCATGCGATGCACCGACATCTACGTTAATCCAGACAGATTGGGGGGAGGGTTCAGCATCGCAGAAGCGATGGCCGAAGGTTTGCCCGTCGTGGCTCTTTCGGATTCTGATGGAGGTGACAAACTCGGCCCGGTCGCAGCCCTCAACCTCGAAGACTTTTTTGTAAAACTACACATCCTCGTCGTCGATGTCGCAGCGCGTCATCAAATGGGCCATGCCATGAAGGCCCGTTTTTCGCAAACACTTGACCTGAATCAATCAGGCCCGTCTTTGTTATCGGCCTGCTTGTTGACACAGGAGCGCTACCGACAGCGCCAACCATGAGGCGATACCGGATTAGCCGTTAAAAGGCCGCGCAAGCGGCTGGGTCAGCCGGCTCGTCTGAATTCGGCAACGAATTTTCTTCAGAAAAATACCACTGCACCGTACGCCGAAGCGCATCCTCCAGCGGTATGGCCGGCGCCCATCCCAACTGGGCACTAATTCGCGCCACATCCGGCTTGCGACGCGATACATCCTGATAGGCGTTACCAAAATAAGAGGTCGCGGGTACCACCTCAAATTTGACCTTCTTTTCAAACTCAGGTTGGCCAGAAAGTTCCCCCACCAAGCGGGCCAAATGCTTGGCCAATTCCTCAATGGAGCACAGGTTGGCCGGGTTGCCGATGTTGAAGATTTCGCCATCAGCTTTACCCTCGGGCGCCGAAAGAATGCACATCAATGCATCGATACCGTCGTCAATATATGTAAAGCTGCGCGCCTGCTGCCCACCATCGACCAGACGAATATTTTCGCCCCGCATGAGACGACCGAGAAACAGGGTCACGACCCTCGCGCCACCGTCTTGCCCCTGCCGGATATCGTCCAAATTCGGGCCAAACCAATTGAACGGCCTGAAGATCGTAAAGCGCAAACCCGCATGACCCAATGACCAGATTACACGCTCCAGCAGATGCTTGGAGCTGGCATAAATCCAGCGTTCTTTTGACACGGGTCCAAAGGTTGGCAAACTGCTGGCTTCGGTGAATGACTCATCCGCACACATGCCATACACCTCCGACGTCGACGGGAAAATGAGGCGCACATCATGCTTGGCACACAACTTGACAATGCGCAGGTTTTCCTCAAACACGATCTCGAAAGTTGCGAGAGGGTCGTTCACATAAGCCATCGGGTTTGCCACCGCAGCTAGCGGCAGCACAACATCGCTTTGCATCACCTGCTGCTCCACCAGTTCACGGGCCAGGGAAATATCCGCCGCGTGGAAAGAAAACCGCGGGTGTGCCATTAACTCGCCCAAGCGAAAGCTCGACAAATCAATGCCACAGACTTCCCAAGTCGTGGTCTGCAAAATACGCTTAACTAGATTGTGGCCAATGAAACCATTGGCCCCGATGATCAAAACTCGCATTAAAACTCTTTAGGGATGAGAAGAAGTCGTTCTCAGAACGACCTTTGAAATTGCATTGACCACATCATCAATATCGGTGTCCAAAAGGTTGGGATACAGAGGCAAAGACAGGATCGAATTACCCAGCAACACGGCATTCGGGCAGTCAGCGGCTGTGTAGCCATAACGCTCACGGTAGTACTGTTTGAGGTGAATCGCCGGAAAATGCAGACCTGTTCCGATGTTGTGCTGCGCCAGCGCCGTCACAAACTCGTCTCTGGACAGACCCAGGGCCTGGGTGTCAAGCCTGACGACATACAAGTGGTGCGCATGCTGTGACGCATACGGAACAGTCGCCAATGGTCTCACGCAAGGTAGGTGGGCCAGCAAGCGGTCGTAGCGGGCCGCCAGTTCTGCGCGCCGGGCGTTGAATCGCTCCAGTTTGGGCAACTGGTGCAAACCCATGGCCGCCTGCAAGTCGAGCATGTTGTACTTGTACCCTGGCTCCAGCAACTCAAAGTCGGCCGTTCCCCCCTTGCCGCTGGACCGAGCCCAAGTGTCCCGTGTGATCCCATGAAAGCGCAACAATCGTAACCGTGCAGCCAGTGCGGCGTCATTGCAGGCAATCATCCCGCCCTCGCCGGTTGTCACGTTCTTGGTCGCATGAAAACTGAACAGGGTGATACGGCCTTCACTGCCAACCCGGCGTCCCCGATAGTCTGTCCCGAGGGCGTGCGCAGCATCCTCCACCAACTTGATGGGTCGATCGCCAATGGCCGCCTCAATCGCATCAATGTCGCAGGCAGCGCCTGCAAAATGCACCGGTATCACAGCCCGTGTGCGTTCGGTCAGGCGACGCCGAAGGTCTTCGGCATCAATTTGCAATGTATCGGGGTGCACCTCAGCAAAAACGGCGCGCGCCCCCGAAAGCTCGACGATATTGGCCATGGACGGCCAAGTGATGGCGGGCACGATCACCTCGTCGCCCGGGCCGATGCCCAGAGCTTTAACCACCAAATGCCAGCCCGCTGTCGCAGAACTCACAGCAATCGCCTCTGACACCCCCAGGTACTCCCGAAACAGGCCCTCAAAACGAGCCACTTTGGGGCCCGTGGTAATCCAGCCAGAATTCATGGAGTCCACAACCTCATTGATCTCCCCGGACTCGACCGTTGGACGAGAAAAAGGCAAAAAGTCCGGGCGCACCGGCGTGCTCATCGCGATATTCACAGGCAAAGGCGTTTGCGCACAGCGCCAGCACCCATCAAGGTGCGCTCAAACCCCAGCCCCTGCCTGATCACCCGCTTGACC
>JAUXQA010000531.1 GCA_030683195.1 Rhodoferax sp.
AATAGCCCGGCATTCAATCTGGCTGGGGTCGTTGAACAATGGCTGAACAATTCGAAGTTCGGTATCAGCTTGTTTTTTTCTTGACACTGGGGGTGCTGGTACTGCTGGAGAGGGTGCGTGTTTTTCAGCGCCAGCCCGTGCAGTTGGCGCGCCGTTGGACGAGCAACATCGGCTTGTTCCTGATCGGCAGCGTCATGACCTCGCTTGTCATACCAGTCGGTGTATACAGCTTTGCTCAAAATCAGCCACCAGGCTTGCTGGCACAACTTGGGCTGCCTGTCGTTGCCCAGTTGCTGCTGACGTTCATGTTGCTCGATGTGTGGCGCTATTGGGAGCATCGCTTGTTCCACCGGGCCGCGCTGTTGTGGCGAATCCATCTGGTTCACCACAGTGACACCCAGATTGATGTCACGTCGTCGCAGCGCCATCACCCGTTTGAATTTTTGCTCGGCACCACCGTCATGCTGGCGCTGATCAGTGCACTGGGCTTGCCCGCACCAGCCGTGGGGCTGTATCTGTTGACGGCAACCGCGATTGCCTTGTTCTCGCATGCGAATCTGCATCTTCCGGCTGGCCTGGACCGCCGGTTAAGTTGGCTCATCGTCACGCCCGGCGTGCATGCGGTGCATCATTCCGAGCTGCAGGCACAAACCGACAGCAACTATGGAACGGTTCTGACGCTGTGGGATCGCCTGTTTGGCAGCTACGTGGACCCGGCGCAGGTCAAGATCCCGCATTTCGGTTTGGGCTATTTTCATCAGCCCCACGACACCGGCCTGACCAGGGTACTGCAACAACCCTTCTTGAACTACCGCAACCTGGCCTATCCCCGTCGGGACCGCGTGGCCAGTCAACCCGCCCCGAAGATCGGGGCCTTGCGGGCGAGGTCAGGTGCAGTACTGACACCGGACTGGCGAGATGCAGTGTGGGGTGGCCTGCTTGGCTGCGTGTTGGCGCTGCTGGTGTTGTGGCCCACCTTGCTGGAATTGCCATATTCCTGGCGCAACAACGAGGCCTACCAATATGCCTGGCTTGTCATGCCGATGCTCGTGTATGTGCTGGGTTGGCATCGTCGTCAGATCGGGTTGGCACTGAGTCCGAAACCTGATTTCAGTGGCGTTTTCGTGGCTGTTGGAGCTGCTGCCTGCTGGGGCGCTGCTGCCTTGATGAATATCGATGTTGGCCGGCAATTTGCGCTCATTCTGGCGGTGCAGGGCATCGCCATGTCCACGCTGGGCTGGCGTGCTTATTGGCGGCTGTTTCCGACGCTGGCTTTGATGTTTTTAATGGTCCCCAGCGGTGACTTGATTCAGCCCGTGTTGCGCGCGCTGACCCTCAAATCCATTGAGTTTTTTGCCTTTGTTGCCCATCTGCCCCACCGTGTGGATGGTTTCGTCATCTTCATTGGCAACAACCGGTACATCGTGGCGGATGAATGCTCCGGCCTGTCCTATGTGACGCTGGCCATCTTTCTTGGTTTCAGCTTTGGCCTTTTGCTCTTCCGTTCTTTCTTCAAGATCGCGGCACTGGCTTCTGTGGGCGCCTTGCTCGGTATTTTTTCCAACGCGGTGCGCGTCAATTCGATCGTGCTGATTGACTGGGTACGGGGTTCTCAAATGGAGCTGACCGCTCACGGCAATCTCCAATGGATTGCCTTGTTCCTTACCCTGGGTCTGCTGTTTTATGTTTTGAGCCAACTCAAAGCAGATGCCGCTGCCGTGGTGCCCGTGATTCCCGCGCAAGAACACGTCAGAACGGTTCGCCGTTTTGCGCCGGTAGTCGCCGGCCTGTCGGTGCTGTTGATTGGCGGCACCGTGATGGGCTTGCCGAACAACGCGCCGCGTTCACCACGCGAATTGCAGGCGGGCTTCCCGCCCCAAATCCTGGCGGGGTGGGAGCTTGCTTCCCCCGGTGCGGTCTGGGCTGTGAACGCGAAAAGCGCCAATGAATCTTTGGCGTTGACCTACCGGAAAAACGGTCAAGACATGCACGTGGTGGTCGTCGAAACTTTGTCGCCCGCTGCCAAGCTTCAAGAATCGCAACTCGCTCCTGGCGACAAGCCTGTCTGGCGTGAAAGGCGCGTCCAGAAGCACGTCAGCTGTGTCGCGTCTGATTGCCTGACGCTGTTGCACACCACTTGGCAGCGCGATAAAAGCCGGGAGCTGCGTCATGTTTTCCACGCCTACAACATTGACACGTTGACCACGGATTCCAGGCTGGCGTTACGCGCCGCGCATGGGTGGCATCGGTTGACGGGCAGCGGCAAAAATCCGCGTCTGATCGGGCTTGTGTTTGATGACGTGACGCCCGCCGGCGATGAGGTGGCTGCTCTATTCCGGATGCTTCAATCCACATTGGACGCCGGGCACTCTTAGCGCCACAGCCGTATACGGCTTGCATTTCGTCAGGCCCAGTCAATGTGCGAAACGACGGAACACTCAAAAACCTGCTCCTCAGAATGCATCAGGCAGTCAATCGCGGATGATGCGGGGGCAGATGGCGTAGCGCAATACAAAATCAGCCATGAGCACCGTCGCAACAAATAATCCGCTTTTTACAAAGGACCAACCATGACCGCCTACATCTACGGCAATATAGAAATTCATGATCCCGTGCTGTACGAGGAATACCGGGCTGTTGTACCCGCCCTGATCGCGGCACACGGGGGGCGCTATCTGGTGCGCGGTGGAGCGGTAGAAGTACTCGAGGGCGAGGGGAAGGCACTGCGCCAGGTCATCCTGGAGTTCCCGGACATGGCCTCGCTCAAGGGCTTTTATGACTCACCAGGTTACACCGCCGCCCGGGCCATCCGCCAAAAAGCGTCCACCGGCACGCTAGTGGCGATAGAAGGCTTTTTGCCATAGCATCATTTTTGATAGCTGCCAAGGAAGTAAATGCGAAGGCTAGAAGCTGTTTTCATCAAAAATTGTGTAAATAGGGACTACTGGGCTGTCCTGCAGGCAGCAGGTTCGGGTGAAACGCAAAAATCAGGTCCCTATTTTGATAGCTGTCAAGGCAATGGATACCAAGGCTTGAAGGTATTTTTGTTAAAAATAATACCTTCAGACGGCAATTACTGCCGAAGCTCAGAGATAGCCGAGTCCATGATTTTGACGAAGTCCCGCGCAGTTCGCACGTACACAGACTGCATGCCGGACATGCTCCTCAAAGCGGTTTCAAGTTCCAGGCCCGCAAATTGCAGGAACGTCTTGCACCTTTTCTGGCGCAGCTACTGACTCCTGGATAGAGTCAATCGTTGGTTGCAGACCCGTTATCCGGATCAGCAGGGAAACAAGCTTTGCCAAGTCAAAAGGTTTGCCAATGTGCTCATTCATACCCGCTGCAATGCACGCATCTCGGTCGCTGGCCATGGCATTGGCGGTCATTGCAACAATTGGCAAGTCTGTGAGTCCCAATTCTTTGCGGATATGGCGCGTTGCACCATAACCGTCAAGTACCGGCATCTGCACATCCATCAAAACGATATCAAATTGCGGCGCTGCAGCTGCCACGGCGTCCACACCCAGTTGACCGTTGGCGGCCAATGAAACAGTGGCGCCTTGTGCAGTCAACAACTCATCAGCAACTTGCTGGTTGATGAGGTTGTCCTCAACCACCAGAATGCGCATTCCCGCCAACTGCCGCCTGCTGGAGCGCGCCTCGGTGATTTTGCGACTGGTTGGGCTTGGCGACCTTGCGTCAAGCACAGCATCCAGCAACATGGACGCAGTGATCGGCTTTACCAAAAATCCGTTTAACAAGGCTTGCTCATCGGTTGATCGATGAGAAAGGTCTTGCCGCCCATTGCTGCTGAGCATGATGAAGACGGGTGGTTCGCCGCTGCATTGCTGGGCCACGTGGCGCATTTTTCTGCTTGTTTCCCAGCCGTCCATTTCGGGCATTTGCCAGTCGACAATAATTAGCGAGTATGGGAACTTACCGGCACTGTCGCCGAGTTCAGCTTGCAACTTTTGCAAAGCTTTCATGCCGCCCTGGGCACGATCGCATTGCCAGCCGATGGACAGCACCATCTTGCCGATCAAGTCACCGGCGACGATGTTGTCATCAACAACCAGAACACGCTGGCTTGGTAATTGTGGAGCTAATAGCGGAGCTTCCTGCGCATTAAATTCGGATGCGCCGTTCTTGACCTTAGGGAATTCAAGCGCAAACCGGAAGGTGCTGCCTCTGCCTTCGACACTCTCCACGCTCAAGGTTCCGCCCATCAATTCCACCAGGCTCCGGCTTATTGACAGGCCCAAGCCTGTGCCACCAAAACGTCGGGTGGTTGATGCCTCGGCCTGAGAGAAGCCCGTGAATATCGAACCTTGCCTCTCCGTTGGAATGCCGATGCCGGAGTCTTTTACGGCAAATGCAATGCGAATTGCATCCTCACTCGAATCAACCAACTCCAGGGCGATGACCACTTGGCCTTTTTCGGTAAATTTGACGGCGTTACCACCCAGATTGATCAAGATTTGTCGCAGCCGATGCACGTCACCCGACACCACCTTTGGCAATTTCGGATCAATGTCAAATAAAACCTCTATGTCCTTTTTGGCATTGGAGGAAAGCACCACCGCCAGGTTTCTCAGCAGTGTGTCCAGGCTGAAAGGTGAGCACTCCAACTCCATCTTGCCGGCTTCGACTTTGCTGAAATCCAGAATGCCATCCAGCAGACCCAACAGGCTTTGTGCCGCACCGTGGGACTTGAGCGCATAGTCGCGCTGGCGGGCTGTGAGATCTGTTCCCTCCAGTAACGTGTGCATGCCCAGGATGGCATTCATTGGCGTACGAATTTCATGGCTCATCATGGCCAGAAATCTGCCTTTGGCAAGGTTCGCTGCTTCAGCATCTTGTCTGGCCTGATGCAGCGCGGTCACATCGTAGTACCACGCCAGCACAGACTTTTCATCCTCGTAATCGATGACCATGAAAGACGTCATTGCCCAGACGTTAGGCACCTCGGGTCTGTTCGGGATGTTCAGCTCCACGAGTTGGTTTGTCACCGAGTCGCCATTGATCAGACGTTGCTGTATCTCTTCAAATACGGCTTGATCTCTGTAGTTTTTCCGAATGTCCATCCCCAACGCTTCTTCCGGGCTGCTGTGTACGAGATCAGTAAAGGCCTTGTTCATAAAGACTATCCGGTTGTCCGATAACCGGGCAATCCGAACCGCCATGGGAGAGGCTTCCAGGATGTGGCGCAAAACGCTCACTCCATATTGCGACCGCTCGATCTTGCGATGCTCGGTCGACACATTGGCAAACGTTGCAGCAATGGTTCCATTCGAAAACAGGTGCACAGCAAGCAGCAAATGTTGCGTGGCAGACCTGGGGCTGCCAAAGCTAAGCAGCATGTTCTCGCAAATGATGTTGGACGTTCTGTTGGCAACAAGAGCGCGCAGATTGGGCGCGACGTCTTCCAGCACCTCAAACAAGTTGTCCAAATCGCCGTTCTTTGAAAGAGGCATCAACCATTGGCACGCCAGGGGCGTCATGGTTTGGATCGAACCGTCAACCTGAAAGGTCACCAAGGCAATAGGTGAGCGGTACAAAAACTCCAGTAACTCATCGCTCTGAATAGGCATTGGAGTATGTCACTTCAGGTGTTTAACGGGCTTCTGGGGCTCAAAGCGATGTATGCCAACTCATATTTTTCTGCGCTAAGCAAGCGCAGTTTTACTTTGGTCGGCTTCATGCGCCAAGTCAAAACATAGCCCATTGATTCGTCCAGAGACGACGATGAGCCCCACGCATCGGCAAAACGTTGGGCCACCATGAAGTTATTCATGCACTGGGCGATCTCGGTGAATACGTGCTTGCCCAAGACGTAATCTTTTTCCAGCCCGGTAGCTTGGGATTCAAAATGGTTGTATCGCGAGATCAAATAGTCTCTTTTAAAGCCGATAACACCAAACGGCAGTGCATCGAGTTGCAGGCTGTCAAGCTGTACCAGCGATTCGAGCAACTGATCTTGCTCGAAACTTGTCGTGAAGTCGTTTTTATTCATTGCGAGACAAACCGATTTGCCAAAAATTTCTCTCTTCACACAAAACATCAAGCGCGATTAAGCGATCGGCAACTTTACAGCAATTTACAGGCTTGCATATTCATTCGCAGAATTTCTACTAAAGGGCATTGATCTCAGTTTTGATTCAAGTTCGCTGAAAAAAAGCGTTGGGACGGAGCGAAATTTGACTCTACGAATCGGTCATTCGTGATGGGCATGTTGAGCTAATTATTTGACTTCCGAAGGTATCCAGCATCGGCCCTTTTTTGGCCACGCTGGCGTCATTGAACCGGGCCAAAAATTTGGTCAGTACGGCTTGGTCTTGTTGCCGGTGGAACTCACGGGCAAACCCATTTCACTGGCCACATTGGCCGTTTGGGCGGGTACGGTCCAAATCCGGTTCAGGCCCTTGAGCTGCAGATACGTATCAAAGCTTCACCCGATCAAATACATCAACCAGGGCACCACTTCTCAGGCGCCGGGTACTTTGGTCGACATGGCCCTTCTGATTCGCTTTTCCCAGGTCTTCGATGTATCTGAGTTTCGTGGGGCTTGTTTGTCAAGTAATTAGAGTAACTTCTAATTTAATAGCAAAGAAACCAATAAAAACGCCGGCTAGAGGTCATTTTGACCATATTTCAAGTATTGACATGTACATGCCGGCTGCGCGTCTGTTGCTGCGAAGGGTTTGCTTTGTCTTATCTTCTAATGGTTCTATTAATAAATAGTAGTAGTAGATAGAGCAAGCCAATTTCTGTGGATAAGGCGATTTTTCTGATAAAAATCAAGCACTTGGACTATGCCAACCCCTGTGTGGGTTCGTGCTTTTCAACTGTACCCACAAACTGGATAACTTCAGGTGTTTTGATTTTCCTGTGGATAAGTCGCCGATTCCATCAACTTTATCCACAGGTTTATCATTTTCAGGATTTGGACATGCCGTGGTGACGCCCACCCATGCGACCTTTGCCATGGGTGTCAAAGACTTTTTGCTGTTCAGGCGTCAGAGCGGCATACAGAGCTTTGGTGGCTTCGCCATGTTTGTCCATGGCAGCGCTCATGTCAGCCATGCGCTGGCTGCGCAGGGTTTTCATCTTGTCGATGCGCTCGGGTGTGGGCAGCTTGGCGATCTCGGCCCATTCGGTTGACTTGGCCATCATGTTGGCCGGGGGTTTCATGGCGGTGATGTAGGTTGTCCAGGCGGCTTCCTGGGGTGCCGTGATCTTGAGCTGGGCTTTCAGGTCAGCATTGCGCTTGTCCATGCGTGCCTGCATCTTGGCGGGGTCCATGTGGCCCTTGCCGTGATGGCCCATGCCGTCATGCATGGACATGCCGCCGCCCATGCCTGCGTGTCCTTCGCCCGGGCCCGCTGCATAGGCAGAAAAACCGGCAACTGCCATCGCCATAGTCAAGGCCAGAGGTTTCAAAAATGATTTCATGAGAATTTCCTTTTCAGTAGGTCTGATGCTCGGGAAGTGGCATCAGCTTGAAATGAAGTGTGTTCCCGGTGTGTATCGGGTCAGTGAGGCTGGATTGAGATTTTGTAAAGTTGCGTGAAAAAGTTCGGGCCGTGTTTGATGGGATGATTGGTGACTTGAAAATCGTGTGAATCATCAATAAAGGCTGCAAGTGTTCAAAAACGTGATCGTGTATCGAATTGGGGCCGGTTGGTCTGCGACTTTGGCGCAAATGGAAGAGGGCATGGACCCGGCGCGTTTCGTGGAATGTGGCGCCAGCCAGGAAAAAGCCATCGGCTGGATCGAGCCCCGTGGTGCGGCCAATGGTCCACTGGTGGAGTCCGTGGGCGGGCAACTGATTTTGAAACTCAAAATTGAAACCAAGGCCGTGCCAGGCACGGTGGTGACCCGCAAGGCCAATGAACGCGCCCAACAGATCGAGGCGACCACCGGCCGCAAGCCCGGCAAAAAAGAATTGAGGGAGATCAAGGACGACATCAAGCTCCAGTTGATCCCCAAGGCCTTCACCAAAGAATCGGCCGTGACAGTGTGGATTGACCCCGATGCCCTGCTGCTGTGCATTGACGCTGGCAGCCAAGGCCGGGCTGATGAGGTGGTGACCATGCTGGTGAAATGCCTGCCCGGCCTGGCGGTGGCGCTCATTGACACCAAGGTGTCGCCGATGGCGGCCATGTCTGAGTGGCTGATCACCCAGGAACCACCTCCTGGCTTTACCGTGGACCGCGAGTGCGAACTCAAGGCGGCTGACGAATCCAAAGCGGTGGTGCGTTACTCCCGCCACCCGCTGGATACCGAAGAAGTCAAACAATACGTGGAGAGCGGCAAATTGCCCACCCGGCTGGCGCTGACCTGGGACAGCCGCGTGTCGTTTGTGCTGACCGAAGGCCTGCAAATCAAGAAGCTAGCGTTTCTGGATGTGGTGTTTGAAGGTGCATCTACCGGCAAAGACGATGGCTTTGATACCGACACAGCCATTGCCACCGGCGAGCTGCGCAAGTTGTTGCCAGATTTGTTTGAGGCATTGGGCGGCGAGGGCCTGAGCATGGACGCCTCAGCCCTTGCGCCTACGACCCCCGCTTGATCGGGAGCCGCAAGACAAGTTGGGTGCCAACGGCGCTGGAAGTCCAGTGCACCTTGGCCCCAATGGCTTGCGCCCGGCTGCGCTGATTGCCCAGGCCCCGGCCGGGGCCGTTGGAGACAGCGTTTACCTCAAAACCGGGGCCGTTGTCGGTCACACTGACCACAATCCAGCCGTCTTCCACCCCGGTGGCAACCCGGATTTCGGTGGCCCGGGTGTGTTTGATGATGTTGGTGAAGGCTTCCTGCAAAATCCGCAGGATGTGCAGCGCGTTGCGTGGGTCCAGCCAGTCCAGGGCAGGCACATCTTGAATCTCCCAACGCAGGTGTAGCCCGGCATTTTCCAGGCGGAGTGCCAGCCGAAAGCGCAAGGTGGCTAGCAGCAGCAGCAGGTCTGGCTGCACCGGCTCCATGGCGTCAATGGCCAGTTTGAGGTCATCGATACACCCTCTGAGTACTTCTGCCACCATGGTGCCATCGAGTCGCCCGCGCTCGACTTCGAGCAACGCTGTGCGCAGTGATAAGCCCATGCCGTCGTGCATGTCCTGGGTCATGCGTTGGCGCTCCTCGGCCAGCATTTGCCGGTGCGAAATTTCACGTTGTGCCCGGTGGCTTGCCAACAGCTCGGCCTCCCGCAGGAGCAGGCGGTGCTCAAGGCTGGCATTCACCTGTTTGACTTCATCCAGCGCTCCAACGTAGCGGCTCAGCAGAATTTTCATCAACAAGGCCAGGACCAAAAAGTTGGTATAGGGCCCCAAATACACACCCTCAATATTGATGCGATTGGTTTGTAAAAACCAGTCGTAAAGCCACAAGAGCATGCCAAGCAAACACCAGGCACCAAGCCACATGCCGTCTCGCGAGGCTTGCTTTCGGGACTGAAAAAAACCCACAGCACCTACCGTTGTGCCCATGATCATCAGAACGATGTAGGCCAGTGAAGACAAGGCATAGACATCGGGCAAGCCGGTAAGGGCCGGGAATGTGAGCACGCTTGTCAGTACCGTGATGCTCATGACTGCGCGGTTCAGGCCGGGCAAAGGAGCACCGTGCAAGTGATTCATGAAAAAGTGAGCAATCGCAATCAGCCAGAACAGTGAGTTCACGGTGACCCAACTGAACCATTCGTCCGATACCAGCAAGTGGTGCTCTCCCACGTGGTAGTGCAAGGTGCGCAAAAACGAAGCCAGCGAGGCGACGAAAAACAGCAACAGCAAGGGTTTGCGTTGCTGGCGAAACCAGAAGAGCGCCAAAAAGCCAGCTGCCAAAAACGTCACGCTGCTCATGTAGGGCAAGTCAACCTGCAGCAGGTGGCGCAGGTGAAAACGCCAGCTCAATTCCGAGGCTTCACCCAGCCACACGGTAGACAGCGCCATGACACCTTCGCGCGGACGCTCAATGCGTAGCAAGACTTCGCGGGGGGAATCGCCCGTTGACGTTTGCCCCAAGGCCAGCCACAGGGGCAGATTCCAGGTATTCCAGAGGATGCTGGCGTGCGACTGGTACAGCAGGCGCTGGTCTGCATACACCGCCACCTGGCCGTCACTTTTGACACGGGGAATGTAGAGATAGCGGGTGTCTGCGATGGGCGGCAGCTCAGGAAGGTGCAGGCGATACCAAGTCGCCAGGGTGGGTGTGCCCCGGGTCCTGCGCTCACCGGTTTCGGGCAGGGTCTGACGGACGGTAGCGTGAGGCAAGTGCACTTCTTTCCATTCACCCGCCAAGCTTGATGCCTGCACCACCGTGGAGGGTGCGCTGTAGCCGTAGCCTTCAATTTCCAGTGTTTGTGCCGTGGTGAGTTGCACAGGTTCCGGCTCTGAAGCCTGCGCTTGTCCCAGGGTCCCGCACATTAGCAAGCAGGCCAAGAGACTGCGCAAGGTTTCAATCATTGATCAACCCCTGATGGCGCGCCTCATAGATGGCTTCGACTTTGGAGTTGACTTCCAGCTTGCTGTAAATCCTGCGAACAAAGGTTTGTACCGTGTGCCGTGATATCGCCATCAGACCGGCGATCTCGGGGGAGGTGAAGCCCTTGGTGATGTATTCAAGCACCTGCTGCTCGCGGGCCGACAAGGCAACATGAGATTTGACAACACTGTGTTCAGGTTGCAGCGTATGGCTTGCAAAGGGCGGTGGGTCTTGCCGGCGAAAACGCTGCAGGATTTGCCGAGCAATCAAGGGGCTGATGGGGCTGCCACCCTGGTGCAAGCTGCGTATTTCGGCCAACAAACCGTGAGGTGCACTGTCTTTGAGCAAATAGCCAGCCGCTCCGGCCTCCAGCGACTGCATCACATGCAACTCATCACCAAACACGGTGCTGACCATGATGTTGCACTGGGGCCACCGGGCGTGGCCAGCGCGAATGATGTCGATACCCGACCCATCGGGCAGGCCCAAATCCACCAGCAACACATCCACCGGGTCGCCCTCCAGCGCCAGCAAACCTCGCAGTCGGGTTGGGGCGACCCAGGCCAGCACCATGTCGGGTGCGTTTTGTATGGCGTCGCTCAGGGCATGCTGAAAAACGACATCGTCCTCCACCTGCGCGACACGGATCAATGAAGGAGGTGGGCTGCTTGACATGGGGAGTGATGGTGCCACAGCCCCACCTTGATCCGGGGCGGGTTGAACGCCTGTCGTGTCACCCGTTATAGGGACAGACAGAGGCAAAACGCGCCGCTACCATCGGTTTTGCAAATTTTTCAACCCGTATTTTTGGAGATCCCCCATGAAACCGACCCGCTCCCTGCTCGCTGCGCTTTTGATTGCACTGCCGTTCAGTGTCTTTGCCATTGGCGCCATTGCGGTGGATGATGAAGAGGGCCAGACTGACCCAGGCTATGGCTATGTCACAGGCGCCGCGTCCAAACAAGCAGCCTCGGCAGGCGCCATGAAGGAATGCCGCGCCTCCGGCAACAAGGGCTGCAAGGTGGTGGTGTGGTTTGAATCTTGTGGTGCTTACGCGCACTCCCGCGACCATTACGGCATTGGCTACGGAAAGACCAAGAAAGTCGCCGAGGCCAAAGCGCTGGAGGAGTGCGGCGGCAAATCCTGCAAGATTCTGGTTGCAGACTGCGAATAAAAGCCGAGTTTTCTTCCCGTTTCAAAAAGGTCATTGCCAGCTCAACCCGCGCTGGCCTGCCTTCGTTTGGTAACCTCCTTTGGCTAAAAGGTGATGATTGGCTGGCAACTTCGCCATGTTGATCTCATCTTGTCAGGAGAACTCCATGCTGAATTTTGACTTTCATAACCCCACACACATTGTTTTTGGCAAGGACCGCATTGCCGATCTGGCTGAGCTGGTTCCCGCTACGGCCAAAGTGCTGATTTTGGTGGGTGGCGAGAGTGCCGAGAAAACCGGCACGTTGGGCGAGGTGCGCCAAGCCCTGGGCGCGCGCACCCACAGTACCTTCAGTGGCATTGAGCCCAACCCCAGCTTTGAGACCACGATGAAAGCCGTGGAACAAGTGCGGGCCGAAGGTTTCGACTTTTTACTGGCGGTCGGCGGTGGCTCGGTGATTGATGCGGCCAAGTTCATTGCAGCGGCTGTGCCTTTTGAGGGCGATACCTGGGACATTTTGCTCAAGGGCGGCCGCAACATCGATAAAGCGCTGCCGTTTGGCACGGTGCTGACCTTGCCGGCCACAGGCTCGGAGATGAACAACGGCTCGGTCATCACGCGGCGTGACATTGGGGCCAAGCTGGCGTTTCGCAGCCGGCACCTGTTTCCTGTGTTCTCGGTACTGGACCCAACCAAGACATACACCTTGCCGGTGAAGCAACTGGCCAATGGCGTGGTGGACGCGTTTGTACACACCGTGGAGCAGTACCTGACCTACCCGGTGAATGCCCCGGTGCAAGACCGTTTTGCCGAAGGTTTGTTGCAAACCCTGGTGGAAATCGGCCCCCGCCTGCTGGTGTCGCCCGAGCCGGTGTATGACGACCGCGCCAACCTGATGTGGACAGCCACGCTGGCCCTGAACGGCCTGATTGGTGCCGGCGTGCCACAAGACTGGGCGACCCACATGATTGGCCATGAACTCACCGCATTGCACAACATTGACCACGCCCGCACACTGGCCATCGTGTTGCCCGCGCTGTTGAATGAACGCCGGGCACAAAAGCGCGACAAATTGCTGCAATATGGCGAGCGGATCTGGGGCATCACGACCGGTACGGACGATGAACGCATCACTGCGGCCATTGATCACACCCGTGACTTTTTTGAGCGCATGGGCATTCCCACTCGCCTCAATGCCTATGGCCTGGGACGTGAAGCCATTGACGTGGTGATTCGCCAGCTTGACGCCCACGGCATGACCAAGCTGAGTGAACACGGCGATCTGACGATTGATGTCAGCCGCCGGATACTGGAAGCTGCGCTGTAGGTTATTGAAGACTTTTTGAGATCAATTCAGCCTCTAGCCGGCACGATGTAATGCTTAAAGAGTGTTTTTTGATAGCAGAGTTCAAGGCTTGCTCTTCATCGGGCAGGTGTTGACACCCAACATCGTGTAAACCGGGCACCAGCCAAGCACGCCGGTGGCCAGAGGCACTACACCCAACCAGCCCCACATGCCGATGTTGCCGGTGGCCATGAGGCCCAGCAGGGCCAATCCAGCCACGACGCGCACGCCGCGGTCAATGCCGCCTTCATTTGTTTTCATAAAAAGCTCCTTGATGAATGAAGAAGCTTGCATTGGGCGCTTGACGGTTCCGTTCGTCAGTGACAAAAGTCACGCAGTGCCGGTCCGTTGAGGATCTGGATGTGCTCCCGGCTCAGGGCGATCCAACCTTCACGCTCAAAGCGGCGTAGCAAACGGGTGACGATCTCGCGCACGGTGCCCAGCTCATCAGCCAGTGTCTGATGGGTGATGGCGCGGTGTTGGCCGTGACCCAGCAGCGCACCAGCCAGCCTCCGGTCGAGCTTGTGAAACGCGATTGCGTCAATCAAGCTGGTGAGATCCGCCATGCGCTCGGCGAACAGGCCCAAGATTTCGTCGCGAAAAGCAGGGGTATCCAGCCAGCGCCGAAAGATATCCGGGGTAATCAAAATCAGGGTGGTGGGCTTGGTGGTGATGCCATTGGCCGACAGGGGCTGCGTACGAAACAGACAGCTTGAAGACACCAGACACAGTTCTCCCGGCACCACCCGGTACAACTCCAGCGAGCGGCCGTCGCCTGAACTGCGGGAGACTTTTATTTCTCCCTCCAGTACCAGCGGAAAGCCC
>JAUXQA010000532.1 GCA_030683195.1 Rhodoferax sp.
GCAACGGCATCCCCGCGCGGGCGGCGCCCCCGCGCATCGGGCTGCAGGGCGCCCCGCACATCGTCCAGGTCGTACACCAGCAAGTGCACGCCCACCTGCTCGTTCAAGGGCCGGCACAGGGCATGCACACTCAAGGCGTCCACCATGTCCCCATGCAAGCCTGGAACCGAGCGGGCCTCAAAACGCACACCACCGTCAATCAGTGCAATTTCGGCCGATTTGGGGTCATCACAAAACAACTGCAGGTAAATATCAGAACGGCGCGTGGCCGTGCCGTGCCAAACCGCCCCGCCTATGTGCGGGCGAAACGGAGCCAGACGCTCCATCCACTCCAGCGCCAGCGCACGCAAGGCCCGCAGCTCGACAGGCTGCGTGTCGGCACAAAAAATGGCGATGTACTCTTCCACCGCAGCGTCCAGCTGCGCGTTGTCAGGCAAGGCCGCACGGCCCGCCGCCCCCAACTGCTTGAGCGCACGCCGCTTGGCGGGGCCGTATTCCAGCCCTTCCTCCACCACCAAACGGGCAGCGGTGGCGGCTATTTCTTCTTTCAGGTCATCCATGGCGCCATGGTACCGCGCGCCCTGCAACCCTGACGTGGTACCGGAATTGCTTCAGTTTTGATAGCTGTTCGCGCAGATTACACGGGGGCTAGAGGCATAAAAGGCTTAGATTTTCAGGGTCCATAGGCACGTAAAATAACCCCATGCATATTCACATTCTTGGTATTTGTGGCACCTTCATGGGCGGTCTGGCCGCCCTGGCCCGCGAGGCCGGCCACCGCGTCACCGGCTGCGATGCGGGCGTCTACCCCCCCATGAGCGACCAATTGCGCGCCTTGGGCATTGAGTTGATTGAAGGTTTTGGCGCCGACCAGATGGCGCTGAAACCCGACATGTTTGTCATCGGCAACGTGGTGAGCCGGGTCCATCTGGCCGACGGCACGCCCAAATTCCCGCTCATGGAAGCGATTCTGGACGCCGGTGCGCCCTACACCAGCGGCCCGCAGTGGCTGGC
>JAUXQA010000204.1 GCA_030683195.1 Rhodoferax sp.
AAAAAAGCCAACCCGTGAACCACTGGTTTGACAAACAGCAAAATTTGACCGTGGCCGGCACTGACAATCAGGCATTTTTTTCAAAGTCCATGAAAACCCGCCTATCTCCGATCGTCTTGTTACTTTGCTCAATCGCCGCAGGCAGTGGCGAGCTGGCGCCAGAGATTTCTGCACTGACCGCTGGGCAGGCGCTACCCAAAGAATTCCGCATCGTCACTCTGCCGAAAGTCGCCAAAAATAGTTTCACCCTGGTGGCCGATGAAGGTAAAACGGTGCTGCGCGTCGACTCCGACAACAGCGCTGGCAGCCTCTACATTCCCCTCACCGCGCCTGCGGCAGACGCAGCAGGTGTGGGCAGCAAAGCGGTGTTGCAATGGCGCTGGAAAGTCAATCGCCTGCTGGACAAGGCGGACATGGAGGACAAACTCGAAGATGACCATTCAGCCCGGGTCTACGTATTTTTTGATGTGCCCCTGGCATCCCTGTCATTTGCCGAGCGCAGCAAGATCAAAATCGCGCGCATGGTGGCGGGGGTCGATGTCCCGACAGCGGCCCTGTGTTACGTGTGGGACAACAAACACCGCATCGGCTACAAAGCCTGGAGCCCTTACACCCAACGGCTGCGAAAAATCGTCCTGCAAAGCGGGCCCGGGCATGTGGGCGAGTGGATGACCGAGTCGCGCGATGTGTACGCAGATTTTCGCGAAGCTTTCGGGTTCGACGCGCCGGCAGTGACCAGCATCGCCATTGGCAATGATTCCGACAACACCAACGAGCGCGTCACGGCCTGGTTTGGAGACATCAGCTTTCGCAAATGAAGCCGCCGTGGAGCCACGCACAGAGCTACTGGCGTCATCTGGACAACGCCAGTACCCCGCGCCGCATCTCCTGCACGTCCATCCTGCCCGGCTGAAAAAATTGCTGCAGGGCCGGCAAGCCGTCCCGGGGGTCGCAGTCGGCGCACATGAAGAGGTCAATGGCAGCAAATCTCCGCTCGGGCCAGGTGTGGATCGAGATATGGGATTCGGCCAGCAGCAACACACCGGTCACACCGCCCTGCGGGCTGAAGGTATGAAAGCGCGCTTGCAGCACGGTAGCGCGCGCAGCAAGGGCGGCATCTCGCAGAGCGGCTTCAATGCCGACAGCATCATCCAGATGCTGGGCGTCCCACAGATCCACCAGCAGGTGCAGACCGGCGTAGCGGGCACCGTCGCGCTCGCTGAAATAGTCGCGTGCCTCAGCCATGGTCAGACTCCGCCACTCGAAAAACAAAAGGATTTGCGCTGTGCATATTGATCCACATTAAGACACCTGCAAACAGTCACACTTCTTATTTGATAGCTGCCAAGCATTGTTATCTGCCGGCTAGAGGCCATTTTTGCTTGTATTTCAAACCTGAACGTCTGGCTGGAGTGGTTTAACATGGTCTCAAGGGCGTTCCAACCTGTGGGTTGACGCCCTGCTTAACCAAAGGAGTTTCCATGTTCCCTGAATACCGCGACCTGATCACGACGTTGAAAACCTCGGATGCCCACTTTGTGCGCCTGTTCGACAAGCACAACGAATTGGACCAGAAGATCAAAAACATGGAGTCCCATATTGAAGTGGGCACGCCAGAAGAAATCGAAGTCATCAAAAAAGAAAAGCTCCACCTGAAAGACGAGTTGTACGCCATCCTGAAAAAAGCCAGCGCTTAGACGCCAGCGCCAGATTCACCTCCGGGTCACCACGCGGCTCCCAAACCCGCCCCGTGGCCCAGCGTGAACGCCTCTTCAAACACCGAGTAGCCAGCCCAGTCGCTGTGCGCAAAGCTCAGGCGTTCATGCACCCTCCCCTGTCTGATTGAATCAAGGCCCTGACGGGGCACCGGCACCGCCATGGCATGGCCATAACGGGTGAGCTCCATGCGGGTGGTCTTGCCCGCCAGGTCCGGGTGCGCCACTGACAATTCGGCCAGGGTCGCGTCGCGCCAGGCGCTCCAGGGTTTCTCCAGCAGCAAACGCCGCCCTGCCCCGGGGCCACCCGGCACATCGCCCAAAGCGCGGTAGTAGGTCAAGACTGTGGCGCCCGGCACGGGGTGCAGGCTTTGATGGCTGGCGTCGACATAGCCCAGCGCTCCGCCAGCGTTGGCCTGGGCGTCATAAATCACGTTGTCCCAGCTCGGTGCGGCGCCCAACCGGTCATCGAGCGGCGCCTTGATGTGGATATTGGCCACCAGCCAGGGCGCAACCACCGTGCGTTGGGCAACCTGGCGCAAGACATCAGGCGCGTTTTGCACCACGCGAGCGGCTATAAAAATGGGCAGCGCGACGATCACGCGCCGGGCGTGCCAGCGCTCAACTTGCTGCGTGGCGGTGTTGAAGGCGTCCACTTCTACACCGTGCTTTTGGCTGGCAATGCGCAGCACAACTCTCCCGGTGTGCAGGCGCTCTTTCAGAGGTGCGGCCAGTCGCCGGGTCAGCCAGGCATTGCCCTCGGGCCAGGTCAGCAGGCCCTCACTCTCGTGGGCCTGTGCACCGGGTGCAGAGAAACCGTGGCGGCTGGCAAAGTAATGAATGCCAGCCCACGCTGACACGGTCGCAATGCCCACGCCGTAGTCATCACGGCAGCAGTAGTTCAGGTACCAGCGCAGATGGATATCGGTCAAGCCGTTTTGATTGAGATAGGCCTCGAAAGTAATAGCTGTCAAGGCAATGGATTCGACGGCCAGAGGCCATTTTGATACCGGAATACGCCAACGTGCGCCTTGGCGGGCCTGGGCCACCAGCGCCGAGAAACGGCGGTACTGCGCCAGCGTTTGCGGGCCCACACCGTTGACTGGCAGCAGCCCGTCTTGCCACTCGCCATTGAAAAACAGGCGCTCTTGCGGGCTGTGGCACAGGTGGCGCTCGTCATAGACCCAGCGGCCAGCGATGCGTTGGCGCAGGCCCAGCTCTTCCAGCAGGTCTTGCACCTCTGGCGCATCGTCACTGGGCAGGGGCAGGTAGTGCGCCCCAAGCGGGCAGGCGATGCCGCCCATTTGGGTGCCGCGGCTGTTGCCGCCCGCTTCACTTTCCAACTCCAGCAAGGCAAAGTCATCGCGCCCTTTCAGCCGCAAGGCGCGGGCTGCGGCCAGGCCAGCCACACCGCCCCCGGCGATCAGCACATCGGTGCGGTGGAACACCGTGGGCGCAGGCCAGGCGGTGGCGTCACGCAGCCGGTGGCCGCGCTCAGGGTCCTGACCGGTGAAGCCGCCCGTGATCTCACCCGGCTGGCTGCAGCCCAGCAGCGGCCAGGTGGCGGCAGCCAAAAAATGCCGGCGCTGCATCAGCGCCCCACCCGGCCCCACTCGGCTTCATAGGTGGTGACCAGCACCTGGTTGGATAAGCGATTGACCTCGGCGGGAACACGGCCCATGTCCTGCGGAAAGTCAAAAAGCAGGGGCAAGGTTTGCAGGTTCAAAAAACGCAGCCCCTCGGGCAACACCGTGGGCAGGCGGTAGGGCCGGCGGCTGGCAATCACAAAGCCCCACTCGCCAAAGCTGGGCACGTTGGCGTGGTAGGGCGTGGCAGTCAGCCCCACCGATTCGATGGTCTTCACCACGGTCCAAAAACTCTGGCGCGCAACCAAAGGCGAGGTGGTCTGGATCACGGCATAGCCACTGGCAGACAGGTGCTTGTCAATCTCTCCGTAAAACGCATTGGTGTAGAGCTTGCCAATGGAGAAGTTGGTGGGGTCGGGGAAATCGACCACGATCACGTCAAAGGTTTCATCGCTTTGCGCCAGCCAGGCAAAGGCGTCGGTGTTGATGATGCGCAGCTTGGGGGAGGCCAACGCCCCGTCATTGAGCCGGGCCAGCACGGGTTGCTGGCCAAACAGCGTGGTCATGGCCGGGTCCAGTTCCACCAGAGTCACACTTTCCACGCCGGGGTACTTCAGGATTTCGCGCACGGCCATGCCGTCGCCACCGCCCAGTACCGCCACTTTTTTGGGACCGGCACCCGAAAGCGAGAACGCGGCCATGGCGGGATGCACCAGCGCCTCGTGATAGCGGTATTCGTCGCGCTGGGCAAACTGCAGGTTGCCGTTGAGGAACAAACGGTAACCCGCCCGGCCCTCGCCTGGGGCGTTGGTGACCACAATGCGCTGGTAAGGCGAGGTGCTGGCAAACACCACCCGGTCCTGATACAGCTTGTCTTCGGCCCAGGTGGTGATGCCGTCCGCCCCCGCCATGCCACCCGCCAGCAGGATCAGCGTGCCGACACAGGCCACGGTGTGCGCCCGGATTTGGCGCAACTCATGGCGAAACAGCCACAGGGCCCACAGCGCCACCGCCGCATTCATCAAACCAAAAAGCAGGCCCGTGCGCACCAGACCCAACTGCGGCACCAGTACCAGCGGAAACGCCAGTGACACTGCAAGCGCACCCAGGTAATCAAACGTGAGTACCTGCGAGACCAGGTCCTTGATGTCGGCATTTCGCTTGAGGATGCGCATCACCAGCGGAATCTCCAGGCCCACCAGCGTGCCCACCAACATCACCAGCGAGTACAACAAAAACCGGAACGACCCCGGCACCAACGCGTGCGCCACGAACAGCAAGGCCGGCAGGGCACCACCCACCAGGGCCACCAGCAACTCGATGCGCAAAAAGTGTGCGGGCAACTGCCGCTCAAAAAAGCGGGACAGATAGGAACCCACGCCCATCGCA
>JAUXQA010000534.1 GCA_030683195.1 Rhodoferax sp.
ATCCAGAACGCCAGTATTGATTTCGATTTAAACCAGTCCGTTGGCAAGGCCCGTGTTGTGGTGGCCGATGGCACCCTGTCCTTCCCAACCATCTTTGCTGAGCCCGTGATTGCTGTTCAGCAGCTGTCTACCGATGTCAAGTGGCAAATTGAGGGGGAGCGTATCGCGGTTCAACTGCCGAACATGAAGTTCAACAGCGCCGACGCCCAAGGCGAGGCGCAGATCAAATGGCAGACCAGCGACCCCAGCAAGTCCAGCGGCCGTTCACGTTTTCCCGGTGTGCTGGACCTGCAGGCCAACCTGAGCCGGGCAGATGGCACACGCGTGCATCGCTATTTGCCGTCCATCATTGAACAACCGGCACGGGACTACGTGCGTGATGCCGTGCAGGCGGGCTCGGCCAGCAACGTAAAGTTCAGGGTCAAAGGCGATTTGTACGATATGCCGTTTGCGGACGCGAGCCAGGGCGAGTTCAGGATTACGGCCAATGTCAAGAACGCCCGCTTGGCATTTGTTCCCCGCAGCCTGCAATTGCCCGATGCGCCGCCATGGCCGCCCTTGACCCAGTTGAATGGTGAACTGGTGATTGACCGCACCAAACTCCAGGTGCGCAATGCCAGCGCGCGCATCGGCTCGGGCTCGGGCCTGCAGATCAGCAAGGTAGAGGCCCTGATCGCCGATTTGTCCCAGTCCACTGTGGTTGTGAACGCCGAAGCTCGTGGCGGCTTGACCGAAGGCCTGGGCATTGTGAATGGCTCGCCCGTGGGACCCATGATTGGGCAGGCCCTCGGTCGGGCGGTCGCCACCGGGAGTGCCGATTACAAACTCAAGCTGACACTCCCCATTGCGGCCTTGAACACCAGTGCCGTGCAGGGCAGTGTGACGCTTGCAGGCAATGACATTCAGATGTCACCTGACACGCCCCGCTTGGGCCGGGCACGCGGGGTGGTGAATTTCAATGAAAACGGGTTTTTGATCGCCGGTGGTCAGGCACAAATGCTCGGTGGCGAGGCGCGGCTTGACGGGGGTTCATTGCAGCCCCCCGCGGGCAATACCGTGGGGGTGACCAGCAGAATGGCAGGGCCGATCGTGATCCGGGCCAACGGCACCGCCACCGCCGAAGGCTTGCGCCAGGCCAGGGAGCTCGGATTCATAGCACGTCTCGCCCAGCATGCCAGCGGAAGCACGCCGTATGCCGCCGTGCTGGGCTTTCGCCAGGGTGTCCCTGAGTTGACGGTGACCAGTACCCTGCAAGGCTTGGCATTGAGCTTGCCAAGTCCTTTGAACAAGAGCGCGCAGGCAGCGCTGCCCTTGCGGCTGGAGACCGCCTTGACGACGGGCTCGCTCGTACCCGGCCCTGGGGTACAGGGGCGCCTGCAAGAGCAATTGAAACTGGATTTGGGCTCCCTGGCGTCCATCAGTTACGTCCGCGATGTGTCCGATACCGAGCCGCGCGTGCGACGCGGCAGCATTGCGGTGGGCTTGGGCCCTCAGGAGTCTGCGCCGATGCCTCCTGAGGGGGTTGTCGCGAATGTCAAGCTCGATCAGCTGGACCTGGACGCTTGGGGCAACGTACTGTCGCAGGCAGCTGAAACTCCTCTGGCCAGCGCAGCGCTGGCCACTTTGCCGCCGGTTGTGGGCGCTGGAGCCAGCCCAGCGGCTGGTGCGCTGGGCTATCTGCCCACCACATGGGCTGTGCGGGCCCGTGAATTGACTTTGGGTGGTCGTACGTTGCAACAGGTGGTGGTGGGTGGCTCCCGGGAGGGGCTGCTTTGGCGGGCCAATCTAGATGCCACCGAACTCAACGGCTATCTGGAATACCGACAGCCTTCGGACACTGGCGAAGGCCGGGTTTTTGCTCGCTTGTCCCGCCTCACCCTGGCCCCGGGCGCGGATCGGGATGTGGAGGAGCTGCTGAATGAGCAGCCCGACAGCATTCCGGCACTGGACATTGTGGTGGATGACTTCGAGTTACGCGGCAAGCGGCTCGGACGTGTGGAGGTGCAGGCCGTCAATCGCAGGGCCGGGAGCGTGCGCGAATGGCGACTCAACAAATTCAACATGAGCACGCCCGAGGCGGTGTTGACCGCCACAGGTAATTGGGCCGCCCTGCCCGGGCCAGCCTTGCGGCGCACGGTCATGAATTTCAAACTTGATATTTTTGACAGCGGCGAGTTGTTGTCGCGTCTGGGCATGAAGGGCGTTGTCCGCAAGGGCGAGGGCAAGATGGAAGGTCAGGTGGCCTGGACGGGCTCGCCCATCACGCTGGACTATCCGTCCATGACCGGCAATTTCACGGTCGATGTTGAAAATGGACAGTTCTTGAAAGCCGACCCCGGCATTGCCAAATTATTCGGGGTGCTGAGCTTGCAGTCCTTGCCCCGACGTCTCACGCTTGATTTTCGGGACGTGTTCAGCGAAGGCTTTCCGTTCGACTTCTTCCGTGGTGACGTGGCGATTGAGCAAGGTATGGCGATCACTAATAATTTGCAGATGAAAGGTGTCAATGCCGCTGTGTTGATGGAGGGGCGTGCAGACATTGCCCGGGAGACTCAAGACATCAAGGTGGTGGTGATACCGGAAATCAATGCGGGCACCGCCTCCCTGATCGCCTCGGTCATCAACCCCGCTGTCGGGATTGGTACCTTTTTGGCTCAGATGTTTTTGCGCAAGCCGCTGACAGAAGCGGCCACCCAGGAGTTTCATATTGACGGCAGTTGGGCTGACCCCAAAATCACACGGGTACCCCGCAAGTCCGGCGGGTCGACCGCAGTTCCACCTTGAGGTTTTGATACCGTGAAGTCCATGACTCTGGAACAGCGCCCGCTCAGTGACAGCCCCCTGTCCAACCTGCGACGCAGTACGCTTTGGAGTGCGTTGGTTTTGCTGGTTGTCGCCTTGCTGGTGATGCTGGTCTGGTTGGCGGGGCGCTATGAAGCCGCGCAGGTCCAAAACAGGGTGGAGCACGACGCAGCCCAGGCCGTGGAGGACATTCGCAGTGCCTTCCAGCGCAATGTGCAGGGCCTGCAGGCCCTGTATTACAGCGATCCGACACCCGGCTCCTGGCAAGTCGATGCGGTGGCCTATTTGCGAGAACATCGGGAATTGCTGCATCTGGAATGGCGTGATCCCGGCCTGCGGATGGTGTCGGCAGCCCAGACGCCCTTTCACTCTCCCTTGTTTGGCCCGGTGGGGCGAGGCAAGATGTCATCCGACATCTCCCTTACCTGCTCTACGGCGCGCCGTTTCAGCGGGCCTGCTTACGGCAACAGTTATTTTGTGCCGATGGCCGATGGCTTGGGCCTGGAGGTGATGGAAATGTGCCTGCCCTTGGTGCAGGGAGGCAAGCCCATCGGCTTTTTGCTGGCTACTTACTCGCTGCAGGGCGTGCTGGAGTTGCTGGTCGGGCCCCAAATCACGCGCAATTACGAAATATCCTTCACGGAGGGCGACGGTACGCGACTGGCCCTGCGCGGGTCGGTACGACGGGGAAGTCGGGTCTTTACCGCTCGCCAGTTGATGGATCTGCCTGCCACTACCCTGGTGTTGCGCGTGGACAGTTGGCGGGCTGCGCCCGACTTTTTCCCCAACTTGCTCACCGCGCTTGTGGCGCTGCTGGCTGCAGCCCTGCTCTCGGTGCTGGCCTTGATGGGGAAAGACATGCGGCGCCGGCTCAAGGCCGAAAACGATCTCGCGGAGGCGCTGGCTTTTCGCAAGGCCATGGAGGACTCCCTGGTCACTGGTCTGCGTGCGCGTGACCTGACCGGGCACATCACCTATGTCAACCCGGCCTTTTGCCAGATGGTGGGGTTTACTGACGATGAGTTGTTGGGGCACGGGGTTCCGGCGCCCTACTGGCCACCCGAACTGGTGGATGAATACCAGCAGCGCCAGGTGATCAGGTTGTCTGGTACTGGCCCCCCACGTGAAGGTTTTGAGTCTGTCTTTGTGCGCAAGGACGGCTCACGTTTTTCTGTGTTGGTCATGGAGGCCCCCTTGATCAATGCCCAGGGAGCGCAAACCGGCTGGATGAGTGCGGTGCTTGACATCAGCGAACAACGCCGCGTGGAAGAGTTGTCCCGTGCGGGCCAGGAGCGGCTCCAGGCCACAGCCCGGTTGGCCACGGTGGGCGAAATGGCGTCGCTGCTGAGCCATGAACTCAACCAGCCCCTGGCTGCCATCTCCAGCTACGCCACAGGCTCCATCAATCTGTTGGGGCACGGCCCCGAGGCTGCGGTTGAGTATGGT
>JAUXQA010000535.1 GCA_030683195.1 Rhodoferax sp.
CGCCATAAAAAAGTTTTAGCCCTTGCAAAAGGTTTTCGCGGTCGCCGCGGTAATGTATATCGCGTCGCCAAAGAAGCGGTAATGAAGGCTGGGCAATATGCCTACCGTGACCGCCGCACCAAAAAGCGTGTATTCCGTCAACTGTGGATTGCCCGTATCAATGCTGCTGCTCGTCAGTGTGGCATGACTTACAGCCAGTTCGCGAATGGATTGAAGAAAGCGAATATTGAGATTGACCGCAAGGTTTTGTCTGATATCGCAATACATGACATGGCTGCCTTCGCCGGGATCGTGGAACAAGTGAAAGCCAAGTTGGCTGCTTGATTCCCAAGCGGCATGCCAGGCTGAAAACGGCATGCTGTTACTTAGTAAAAAGGGCTAGGGCTTGAAAGAGCGCTAGCCTTTTTTTCAATGAAAACGAAGTTTCAGAGACGACTAACTTGTCTTCAAGTGATGTCAGAACTACAAGAGAGTTTATGAACGAGTTGAACGTAGTTGTAGACGCTGCCAAGTCTGCCTTTGCTGCGGCGGTTACTCCGGCCGACCTTGAGAATGCCAAATCGCTCTTTCTGGGTAAGTCGGGTCGCATCACTGAGCTGATGAAGGGGATGGCGGCATTGTCCGTTGATGAAAAAAAATCACGTGGGGCTTCGATCAATATTGCGAAGCAAGCCATCGAGAATGCCCTGACTGACCGCAGGCGTGCCCTTGCTGATTTGGACTTGCAGAAGCAGCTACAGGCAGAGGCCTTGGATGTCACGCTACCAGGTCGCCAACGCGGTCAGGGTGGCCTTCATCCGGTGTCCATCACTATGGAGCGGATTGAATCCATTTTTGGTTCGATGGGGTTTGAAGTCGCGCAGGGTCCAGAAATTGAATCTGATTGGTTCAACTTCACAGCATTGAATACGCCAGAGGATCACCCCGCGCGCTCAATGCACGATACTTTTTATGTAGAGGGTGGTTCAGCTACCGCCCCCAACCTGCTGCGTACGCACACCAGTCCGATGCAAATTCGCCATGCAGTTCAGCATGTCAAGCATTACAGATCGCTGGCATCGGATGCCCAAGCAAACCAAGAGCTTTTCTCTGGGGATATGCCGGAAATTCGCGTGATTGCGCCCGGACGCACTTACCGCGTCGACAGTGATGCGACACATTCACCGATGTTTCATCAATGTGAAGGGTTGTGGGTGGGTGAGAATGTCAGCTTCAAAGATCTGAAGTTCATATTCACCGATTTCTGCCGGACGTTCTTTGAATCTGATGATTTGGTTTTGCGTTTTCGGCCCAGCTTTTTTCCCTTCACTGAGCCCAGCGCCGAGGTCGATATTCAGTTTCAAAGCGGCTCTCTTGCAGGTCGCTGGCTTGAAGTTGCGGGTTCCGGCCAAGTGCATCCCAACGTGATTCGCAATATGGGGCTTGATCCTGAAAAATATATTGGTTTTGCCTTCGGAATGGGGCCGGACCGACTGACGATGGTGCGCTATGGTGTCAATGACCTGCGCTTGTTCTTTGATGGCGATATCCGGTTTTTGTCGCAATTTCAATGAAAATAAGCCGCGTATCGTGGCGCAAACTAGCGGTCTGACGACCCGGCAAGATTAGGAAATGGGTGGGCCGCCTGGCGCCCCCATATTCAGCAAAAGCCCTCTCTCCAACTGATTAAAGATTATGCAATTTCCCGAATCCTGGTTGCGAGAATTTTGTAACCCACCCCTATCCACTGTGCAACTTGCTGAAATGCTGACTATGGCAGGACTGGAAGTTGAAGAGCTCAAACCTGTCGCACCGCCGTTCCACGGCATTGTTGTCGGCGAGATCAAGGAGGCGGTGCAGCATCCCAACGCCGATCGCCTGCGCGTATGCAAGGTGGATGTTGGACAGGCGCAGTTACTTGATATTGTTTGTGGCGCACCCAATGCACGCGTTGGGATCAAGGTTCCCTGCGCCTTGGTTGGTGCCGAGTTGCCTCCAGGGGAAGACGGAAAACCATTTCTCATCAAAGTGGGTAAGCTGCGCGGCGTTGAGAGCAATGGCATGTTGTGCTCTGCGCGTGAACTCAAATTGTCAGAAGACCACGGCGGGCTTTTGGAACTCGGATCAGAGGCGCAGTTGGGCCAGGATATTCGAGAGCACCTGACGCTGGATGACACTCTGTTTACCCTCAAACTCACTCCGAATCTTGCGCACTGTTTGAGCGTGTACGGCGTGGCCCGTGAGGTTGCTGCGCTTACCGGAGCACCACTTTTGTCACCTGTATTTCACGGCGTCAGGGTCGGTAGTCCTGACAAACTTAAGGTGAAGATCAGTGCGCCTGATTTGTGTGGTCGCTTCTCTGGTCGAATTGTCCGGCATGTCAATACAAAAGCGAAAACGCCGCACTGGATGGTGGATCGTCTGGCACGCTGTGGGCAGCGCAGCGTGACGGCGCTTGTTGATATCTCGAACTACGTGATGTTCGAACTGGGTCGTCCTTCTCATATTTTTGATTTGGACAAGATTCACGGTGGACTCGACGTTCGCTGGGGCAAGCCAGGTGAGCAACTCAAACTGCTTAATGGCACCGTTGTGACGGTGGATGAAAAAGTTGGTGTTATCGCCGACGACGCTCAAGTCGAATCACTTGCGGGCATCATGGGGGGCGATGTGACGGCAGTGTCTGATGACACCCAACATATTTACATAGAGGCCGCATTCTGGTGGCCAAAATCCATTGCCGGGAGGTCAAGACGTTTCAATTTTTCAACTGATGCGGGTCATCGATTTGAACGTGGTGTTGATCCTGGGCAAACCGTCGAACATATCGAGCGGATTACCCAATTGATCATTGACATCTGTGGCACTTCGGACACGTTGTGTGGTCCGATTGACGATCTTCAGGTAAACATGCCGACGGCAAAGTCGGTTGATTTGCGCGTTGCGCGAGCCAGCAAAGTAATTGGCATGCCGCTGACTCAAGTGCAATGCGCGGATGCCTTAACTCGACTCGGACTATCTGTGATCCAGGCCGATGGCGTTATCTCAATCAAGCCGCCTTCCTACCGATTTGACTTGCAGATTGAGGAAGATTTGATTGAAGAGGTTGTACGTATGGTGGGCTACGACAACCTGCCGCATACGCCGCCTCTTGCACCAATTACCGCCAAAATTCGTCCGGAATCTCAGCGATCGTCCTTCGATGTGCGTCGTACTGCTGCCGATTTGGGTTACCAGGAAACAATCAATTTCAGTTTTGTGGAGGAGCGCTGGGAGCATGAGCTTGCTGGCAATCCAGTTCCGATCAGGTTGCTAAATCCTATTGCAAGCCAGATGAGTGTGATGCGCTCGTCTCTACTGGGTTCGTTGATTCAAGTTTTGAAATTTAACCTTGACCGCAAGGCGCAGCGTGTGAGGGTGTTTGAGTTAGGTCGCGTGTTCTTGCGCGACCCTTCCATTCAGAATACAGACACGACTGTGGAGGGCTTTAATCAGCCCATGCGTTTGGCTGGCATGGTCTGCGGAAGTGTCGATCCATTGCAATGGGGCGGCAAAGAAAATTCTGCTGATTTCTTCGATGTGAAAGGCGACGTTGAAGCGTTACTGTCTCCACAAAAAGTAAATTTTGTGGTGGGTGAACATCCCGCAATGCACCCCGGCCGCTGCGCAAATGTCTTGCTCAACGGTGTTTCGATTGGGTTTGTAGGTGAATTGCATCCTCGGTGGCGCCAGTCCTATGAGCTCGCGCAAGCGCCGATCATGTTTGAATTGGCGCTTGACGCTGTAGTGAGTCAACCTGTGCCTGTGTTCAAACCGGTACCCAAATACCAGGCCGTAGAGCGGGATATCGCGGTCATGGTGGATGAAAGTGTTACCCATGCCGCCTTAATGAATGCCGTTTGGGCCGCAGCGACAGGTGGTCTGTTAAGAGACGCTGTTTTGTTCGATGTTTATCGCCCTAAATTGGCCATTGATAACGAGACCAGCGCCGAGCCGAATCGGCAAAAAAGTATGGCGGTGCGCCTGACGCTGAACAGTGAAGAGAGCACTCTGAACGAAACTCAGATTGAGGCGGTTGTTCAGGCCGTGTTGACTTCCCTAACGACTGCTTTGGCTGCGCGCCACAGAAGCTGACCCACCCGATCTATCCTGGACCAACTGACGAGAGCACATTGCATGGATATATCGGTAGAAAGTCTGGATACGCCTGCGTTAACAAAGGCGCAGCTTGCAGACATGCTTTTCGAGCATATTGGTTTGAACAAGCGTGAGTCCAAAGACATGGTCGAGGCATTTTTTGCATTGGTTTCAGATAGTCTGGTCGAAGGAAATGACGTCAAAATTTCTGGTTTTGGCAATTTT
>JAUXQA010000006.1 GCA_030683195.1 Rhodoferax sp.
GACGGCTACAGGCCAAAATGGCTCTGAATCGGTGGTGGGAGCCCGCATCATGGCCTTGTTTGGCGATTCGATCACCACCGACCATATTTCGCCCGCGGGCGCCATCAGCGAACACTCACCGGCGGGCCGATGGTTGCTGGACCATGGCGTGCAACGGGCCGACTTCAATTCCTATGGGGCCCGCCGTGGCAACCACGAGGTGATGGTGCGGGGCACTTTTGCCAACGTGCGGATCAAGAATCTGATGGTGCCGGCCCAGGCCAACGGGACGCGGGAGGAGGGCGGCGTCACCTTGTACCAGGGCGGTACCAACGACGGTGAAAAGCTCTCGATTTTTGACGCCGCCACCCGCTACATGGCGCAAGGCACGCCCACCGTGGTGTTCGCCGGTGAGGAATACGGCACCGGGTCAAGCCGCGACTGGGCGGCCAAAGGCACGCAATTGCTGGGCATCAAGGCCGTGGTGGCCAAAAGTTTTGAGCGCATTCACCGCAGCAACCTGGTCGGGATGGGTGTGCTGCCGCTGGAATTTCGTCCCGGTGACAGCTGGCAAAGCCTGGGTCTCACCGGCACCGAGCGCATTGACGTGCACCCGGACCCAGACCTGCGCCCCCAAAGTGATGCTCTGCTGGTGATAACCCACCCGGACGGCACCCGGGTGACGGTGACCGTGCTGCTGCGGATCGACACCCCGATTGAGGTGGACTACTACCGGGCGGGGGGCATTCTGCCGTTTGTGCTGAGGCAGTTGTTGCAGGGCTAACTATAACTCGGTGCGCAAGGTCCAGATTTCAGGAAACAGCACCACGTCGAGCATCTTGCGCAGGTAGCTCACGCCACCCGTGCCACCGGTGCCGCGTTTGAAGCCTATGACGCGCTCCACCGTGGTGACATGGCGAAAGCGCCAGAGCCGAAAGGCGTCTTCCAGATCGGTCAGTTCTTCGCCCAACTGATACAAGTCCCAATGTTCTTTGGGGGCGCGGTACACCTGCAACCAGGCTCGCTCGACACCCTCGGATGCGACGTAAGGCTGAGTCCAGTCCCGCTCCAGGTGACTGGCGGGCACGGTAATGCCGCGACGGGCGAGCAACCGCAGGGCCTCGTCGTACAGCGAAGGCGCTTCAAACGCCGCTTGCACATGGGCCAGCAGGTCGGGCCGATGGGCATGAGGTTTGAGCATGGCGGCGTTTTTGTTGCCCAGCGAGAACTCGATGCAGCGGTATTGGTAGCTCTGGAAGCCGCTGGAACTGGCCAAAAAGGGCCGTATGGCGCTGTACTCCGGCGGCGTCATGGTGGCCAACACATCCCAGGCGTGCACCAGTTGCTCCATGATTTTGCTCACCCGGGCGAGCATCTTGAAGGCACTGCCCAGGTCGTCTTTCGCAATGCACTGGATGGCGGCACCCAACTCATGCAGCATCAGCTTCATCCACAGCTCACTGGTCTGGTGCTGCACGATGAACAGCATCTCGTTGTGGTCCGGTGAGCGCGGCGCCTGCGCGCCCAGGATCGCATCAAGATGCAGGTAGTCGCCGTAACTCATGGACTGGCTGAAATCAAGCTGGGCTTTTTCCTCGGCCACGATGGCTTCGGGCAGGGCGGCTTCTGGCAAGCCCGCAGGCGCGCCGGTGTCGGGTTTGAAAGGGCACATATCAGGTCACCGCGTGTTTTTGGTTGAATTCGGGGCGGGTCCATTCGCTAAGTTCCAGCACTTCTTTGAGGTGCTGCACGGCGTGCCACACCTCCTCAAAACCAATGTAGAGCGGGGTGAAGCCAAAGCGCAGGATGTCTTTGTGATGCTTGCCGTCGCCGGCCCTGAAATCACCGATCACGCCGCGAGCGATCAAGGCTTGCACCATGGCGTAGGCGCCGGATGTCCCGCCGTCTTCGGCATACTCGCGCGTCAGGCAGACCTGCGAGCCACGTTGGGCGTGCTCACGCGGCGTGGCCAGACCCAAGCCATAGCCACTGCAGCGCTGCTCCACCAGCTCAATGAAAAGGTCGGTCAACGCCAGCGATTTGGTGCGCAACGCCGCCATGCCGCCCAATGCCTGGGCTGCGCCAAAGATGTCCAGCCCGCACTCCAGCGCCGCCATGCTGATGATGGGCTGGGTGCCGCACAGGTAGCGGGTGATGCCGGGGGCGGGTTGGTAATCCGGGGTGAACTCAAAGGGCGCTGCATGACCCCACCAGCCAGCCAAGGGCTGCCAGAAGCGCTCGGCGTGCCGAGGGTTGACCCACACAAAAGCGGGTGCGCCGGGGCCGCCGTTCAGGTATTTGTAACCGCAGCCAATGGAGAAATCGGCTTCTGAGCCTGTCAGGTCGACCGGCACCGCGCCTGCGCTGTGGGCCAGGTCCCATACCGTCAGTACCCCCATCTGGTGGGCCAGCGCGGTCATCGCCGCCATGTCGTGCATGGCGCCGGTGCGGTAATTCACATGGGTGAGCATCAGCACGGCGACATCGGCCATGAGGCTCTCGGCAATCTCGTCGGGCTCCACCAGGTGCAGCCGGTAGCCGCGCTCCTTGCACAGGGCCTCGGCAATGTAGAGGTCGGTTGGGAAATTACTGCGCTCGCTGACGATGACCTTGCGCAAGGGAGAGTCCTGGGCGGCAATGTTCAGCGCCGCACTCAGCACTTTATACAAGTTGATGGACGTGCTGTCGGTGGCCACCACTTCGCCGGGGCCGGCCCCGATCAGGGTGGCGATCTTGTCACCCATGCGCTGGGGCATGTTGAACCAGCCGGCGCTGTTCCAGGAGCGGATCAGGCCTTGCCCCCACTCCTG
>JAUXQA010000206.1 GCA_030683195.1 Rhodoferax sp.
TGGTTTGTGTTTGCGCCCCAGTGCCTGTCTACGTTGGCGGTGGTGCGGCGTGAGACCAACTCCTGGCGCTACCCCATGTTCATGGCCACCTACCTGTTTGTGTTGGCCTACGCGGCGTCGTTTGTCACCTACCGGCTCACCCTGTGGCTGGGCGCCTGACCATGGGCCTGCAAACGCTTGCTGTGGCGCTGGTGGTGGCCGGCAGCTTTGTTTATGTGGCCTGGAGTCTGATGCCCCAGGCGTTGCGCCGCCGCCTGGCCATCCGGCTGCTGCGCTTGCCCGTGCCCGCGCGTTGGCTGGCCCCGCTGCAACGGACGGCGCAAGCCACTGGGGGCTGTGATTGCAGTGGCTGCGACCGGACGCCAGGCCAGGGCGGGCGGGTACCGTCGCCCACGCGCCCGGTCTCCGGGCAGCCTTTGGTTTTTCACCGGCCAAAGAAGCGTTAGCTCCCGCACCCAATTCCTGCCGCGTGCGCTTGACGGCCAGCATGCTGCATGTTTGAGCACTGCCCGAAAAGTGGCGCTTTCCGAATGTTCATTGGCGTGATCTGATTACGATGTGCCAGGCTACAGAAACTACCATTTCCCCATCCGCAAGTGCTTTGGGGACGGTGTCTTTGACATGGCCACCATGAGTCAAGCCAAATAAGCTTTTTCATCCACTTTTTGGAGTCATCCTCTTGAAACAGGCTACGCGGTTCAACGTGCAGATGAGCTGGAAGTTGCTCATCCTCGACATGGGCTACAACCCGGCAGATGTCCTGACCCTGGCGCGTTTGCCGGGCGATTTGTTTGCGCGCAAGGAGGCATCCTTGTCGCCAACCGAGTATTTCAATTTGTGGCGCGGCCTGGAGCAAGTCGCAGGGGCGGACGAACTGCCTTTGAAGCTGGGGCAGGTGCTGTCTGTCGAGGCATTTGATCCCGCGCTGTTTGCGTGTTTGTGCAGCCCCGACCTCAACACCGCCTTGCAACGCCTGGCGCAATACAAGCGCCTGGTCGGACCCTTGATGATGGATGTCGACATCACACCCCAGCGAACCCTGGTCACACTGACTTGTTACGGCAATACGGAGCCGATTCCGCGCAGCCTGAGTACCTCGGAGCTGGTCTTTTTTACCCAGTTGGCGAGGTTGGCAACCCGCAAGCGTATTGTGCCGATGGCCGTGTTCACACCCGAATTGCCAGGCAACGGGCTGCTCTATGACGCGTTTTTTGGATGCCCGCTGAAGCAGTCTGATGCGATCCAGATTGCCTTCGCGGCTCAGGATGCAACCAGCCCCTTCCTCACCGAAAACAGCGCGATGTGGGATGCATTTGAGCCCGGTCTCCAGAAGCGATTGGCCTCGCTGGACGAAAAGGCCAGCATGACCGATCGCGTGAAAGGCGTTTTGCTGGAAACGCTCCCGGCAGGCATCAGCTCCATTGACGCCGTGGCTCAGCGCCTGGCCGTCAGCAAGCGCTCTTTGCAGCGCCATTTGGGCGATGAGTCCGTGAGTTTTCAGGATGTCCTGAGCCAGGTTCGCCAGGCGCTGGCACAGCACTACCTGATCAACTCCCGGATTTCACCAGGGGAGATTTCATGGCTCCTCGGTTTTCAGGAAAGTAATTCGTTCATTCGGGCCTTCAGGAACTGGACAGGGACGACACCGGGTGCCTACCGGGTGGGACATGAGCGTGACGCGCCCAACCTGCATTGAGTCAGCGGAGCAATGGTCCGCATGCAGGGGGCGATGAAAAATTTCAATATGAACCAGACCATAAAGATGGCTTTCTTTGAAATTATCAAATCTTGAATAATGCAGTTCCTTTTTTGAGATCATTCCCTGATGACTGCTGATCACCCGTCTTTGCCACCCCGTGGACTTGTTGTTTGTTTGTGCGCCGCCTGGTGCGGGGTGTGCGGCGACTACCGCGCCCGGTTTGATCAGGTGCAGGCCAAATTCCCGGGCATCGAGTTCCTTTGGGTGGACGTGGAGGACGAGGCAGACGTCCTCGACCCGCTGGATGTGGAGAACTTTCCAACCCTGCTGCTGGCGGTGGGGGAGGCACCAAGGTTCTTTGGCCCGGTGACGCCGCAGACCGAGATGCTGGAGCGGCTGGTGCGCTCGCAAATTCAGGACGCCAGCGCCCCCGCCTTGAGTGACCCCGCCGTGACGGCGCTTTTGGGGCGGATTCGCGCAAGCCGGTGAACCTCGCGCCCGGGGTTTTACACTTCAGGGTTTCCCCCAGTCTCCTTTTTGAATTTTTGCAAGGCCCGCCATGAGTGCATTTCTCGATGAAACCGTTTTAAGCGTCCACCACTGGACCGATCGCCTGTTCAGCTTCACGACCACACGCGACCCTGCGCTGCGCTTCTCCAACGGGCATTTCACGATGATTGGCCTGCGCCAGGAGAACGGCAAGCCCTTGCTGCGCGCCTACAGCATCGTCAGCCCCAATTACGAAGAGCATCTGGAGTTTCTGAGCATCAAGGTGCAGGACGGCCCGCTCACCTCCAAGCTGCAGCACATCCAGGTGGGTGACAAGATTGTGGTGGGCAAGAAGCCCACCGGCACGCTGTTGATTGACTACCTGCTGCCCGGCAAAAACCTGTATTTACTGGGCACCGGCACCGGCATTGCCCCGTTTTTGAGCGTGGCGCGGGACCCTGAAACCTATGGGCGGTTTGAAAAAGTGGCGCTGGTGCACGGGGTGCGCGAAGTGGCCGAGCTGGCTTACTACGACTACTTCATGCACGAGCTGCCCAACCACGAGTTTTTGGGCGAGATGGTCACCAATCAGTTGCTCTATTACCCCACCGTGACCCGAGAGCCCTTTCGCAATCAGGGCCGCATGACCGACCTGCTGGAGAGCGGCAAGCTGGAGGCCGACCTGGGCCTGCCCAAGCTCGACCCCGCCACTGACCGGGTGATGCTGTGTGGCAGCCCGTCCATGTTGCGTGACCTCAAGCACATGTTGGAAAAGCGGGGTTTCATGGAAGGCAACACCACCAAGCCAGGTGACTTTGTGATCGAACGGGCCTTTGCCGAGCAGTGAAGAACGTAAAAAAGCCGCCAGGTAGTCCCTGGCGGCTTTTTTTTGGGTTTTGAAGCTGGTTGATGAATAAATCAGCCCCTAGCCGGCGATTTACAATGCTGTGTAGCTATCTATAAAATAGCAATGCAGCATCTTCGTCCCGCTCTCAGGACTTGTTGGCGTAACGGCCAGGGAACACTTGGTTGAGCTTCATGCCGGTTTCGCCATTGGCCACGATGTCGCCGGTGCGCACGGCTTCACGCAGGTCAGCCCGGACTTCTTCGCGGCTCATGCTCTGCTCAGCCACTTGGGCGGGGTAGCGGGCAGGAAACACTTCGTTCACTGGAATGCCGGCTTCTGCATTGGCAACGATCTCACCGGTGCGCTGAGCGTCACGCAGTTCGGCCTGGACCACGTCGCGGCTGAGCTGGGTGTTCAATTTGGCAGCAAAGCTGCCGGAATTTGCTTGCTGGGCTTTGGCATACGCGTCCACCGGGCCCGCGTTCTGGGCCATGGCGTTTCCACCTGCCAAAGCTGCGAGTGTCAAAGTGATGATGGAGAGAGTTTTGCGATTCATGATGTAGTCCTTACAACGTTTAAAAAGATTTGGATTGACCGCGCCTTAGCGCTGGCCGGCGTAACGGCCTGGGAACAGTTCGTTGAACTTGAGGCCGGATTCGCCGATGGCGACCATCTCGCCGGTGCGCTGCGCTTCACGCAAATCAGCCAACACCTGGTCACGGCTCAAGCCTTGGCTGGCCACCTGGGCTGGGTAGCGGCCGGGGAACAACTCGTTGAGCTTGGTGCCGGATTCACCGATGGCGACAGTCTCGCCCGTGCGCTGGGCATCACGCAGTTCTGCCTGGACTGCGTCGCGGCTGAGCTGGGTGCTCAATTTGGCGGCAAAGCTGCCGGGGTCCTTTTGCTGGGCTTTGGCATACGCGTCAACCGAGCTGGAGTTCTGGGCCATGGCGTTTCCACCAGCCAAAGCTGCGAGTGTCAAAGTGATGATGGAGAGTGTCTTGCGATTCATGATGTAGTCCTTACAGGGTTTAAAAGTTTGGTCAGCAGGCGCTTGGGTGTCTGGCTGACTTGATTCGAAGAGGCTGTTTGTTGCATTCGTTTCGTCCATGGATGAACTATATAATTTCTTCATGGGTAGATAAACTACTAAAATATCAAAATGGCATTGCGTAAACTGCAACAATGATGACGTTGAAAACCAAACCAAGGGCACTATGGATCGATTGATGACCATGCGGGTGTTTCAAAAGGTCATTGACGAGGGCGGCTTTGCCGCTGCCGCCCGGGCCATGGACATGTCGCCTGCGGCCGTGACCCGGCTGGTTGCTGACCTGGAGGAGCACCTGGGTGCCCGCCTAGTGCACCGCTCCACGCGCCGCCTGTCACTCAGTCTGGTGGGGGAGGCTTACCTGGCGCGTGTGCGCGCGATCCTGCAGGACATTGATGAGGCCGACGGGATCGCCAGCTCACAAACCCAGGAGCTGGCCGGTGTCTTGCGCGTGCTGAGCCCTCCCGTACTGGCGACGCATGTGCTGGCGCCTTTGATTGCCGGGTTTCGGGCCCTGCACCCGAAGATCGTGCTCGACATTGAGGTGGCGTCCTTCATGGAGCCCCCGATTGAGGAGTACGACATCACGCTCATGCCGACCGATGCAGACTTTGACGGCGACGTGATTGCGCGCAAGATCTCCTCAACCGAGGCCATTCTGGTGGCCTCGCCGGACTATCTCAAACGCCGGGGTGTGCCCGGCACACCACAAGACCTGATCAAGCACGAAATTTTGCGCCTGAAGGTGCCGGGTCTGCGCCCGGGGAGTTGGCGACTGTTCAATGCGGCGCGTCAGGACGAGCCGCTGGACGTCGTGGTGGCACCCGGTCTCTGGATCAACCATTCGGACACGCTGCTCAGGGCCGCGCTGGACGGCGCCGGAATCACGGCCACGGCCATCGATCTGGTGGCGCCCTACCTCTCGCGCGGGGAGCTGGTACGGGTGCTGAGGCCCTGGATTTCAGGTCGTCTGACCTTGTATGCGGCGCTGCCGAGCCGCAAGTTTTTGCCTGAACGCACACGCGTTTTTTTGGAGTACCTAACCGCCCGGACGCGTGAGGCGGGCAGTCGCGCTGTGCAGGCGTGTGAAAACTGTTGAGTGTGTTGATCGGGGTTTCATCGGCTTCATCTGTTTCACCTTGTGTGCGCAATCGAACAGACCGTTACGCCACGCCTGACTAAGCTGACTTGGCGCTTTGAAAGCGTTGACTTTCACCCGTTTCAAAAAACAAACCAAAGAACTGACCATGAAAAAACTCTCTTTCACCCCCCGTCTGCTGATCGCAGCCGCCGCCTGT
>JAUXQA010000207.1 GCA_030683195.1 Rhodoferax sp.
GAAGGCGTGGGTTCAGGGTGTGCAAAACGCGGCCCGATCCGCTCACACCAAAATAAAGTTCCAAGTGTCGGTAGCCGTTCCAGGCCAGGGTGGCAACCCGGTCGCTAAAGGGCAACTTCATGCCATCCAGCGCGTTGGCAACCTGTTTTGCACGGGCTCCGATATCTTTATAGGTGCAGCGGTGTATATCGCCTTCAACCCTGCGCGAGACAACTTCGCCTTCGCCATGGTGGCGTTCGGCGAACTCAATCAGTGACGATATGAGTAACTCGTGGCTTTGCATCAAACCGAGCATGAAAGAACTCCTAATTTAGGGTGACAAAGAAATCTTGCAGAACCGCTCAAAGCCACTTGAATCGGGCAGCTTTGAAGGGTGTAAACACATGGTACTGCTGTTTTTAACCAGCCACGGCCGCTTGGTTGTTGCGGTGGAAAAGATGGAACTGAGGATCCGCAGTCCGTATCATTGGGCAGGTTTAGCGAGTGGCGATTTTGCCGTTGGGTTTGTGCTCGCTCAACAGGTGTCGCATGGACGACAACTCAGCCCATGAACCCGCGCGACGGTCAACCTTGAATGCCATGTTCCCCAACAACCACATGCCGGTTTCCAATTTTCTGGCCGTCTATCCTTGGTTTTCTCAATTGACCCGTTCGCAGCAAGACCAGCTGTGTGAAAGAATCGAATCAATCAAAGGCAGGAAGGGAGAAGTCCTGCTGCAGGCCAACGTACCGGTTTGCGGGTGGTACGCGGTTTTTTCAGGTTTGATCAAAATCCAGACTGCGCCGGTCAAGGGGCGATCATCATCTTTTCTGGGCGTAGCCAGTGGCCGCTGGTTTGGCGAAGGATCGGCTTTGAAGAGTGAGCCCCGCCGGTACGAAGTCATCGCACTGCGCGACACCGAGTTGTTTTGCATGCCGCTGCAAGACTTCAATCAGCTCCGGGCGACCAGCATCGAGTTCAACCACTTTTTGACTGACTTGCTCAATTTTCGGGTCAGCCAGGCTATGGCGCTCATTGAGGCCAGCCGCTTGCGCACAGCTGAACAGCGGGTTGCCTTGTCACTGAGCCGCCTGTTTTGGGACCGAACCCGAAGACTGAGCCTGTCACAGGATGAGTTGGCCAGTCTGGTCGGGGTGTCACGGCAAACGACCAATCAGGCCCTGCAATCTTTGGTGCAGCGTGGGCTGGTCACGCTGGACTTCGGGCGGGTGAGCATCGCCGATGACGAGGCGCTGACCCGTTTCATTTTTTCAGGGTCTGACGAGCCCACAAGCGCCGCCCAATGAGCAGCATCCCCCGCAGCAGATAACCCTGCCCTTCTTGTGCGGGGCTGTGCCGGGGGACAATCTGGGCATGACTATGGACATGAATAAAACTGGCTCATTTGATGTCGGATTGACTTGGAGCAACAGTTTTGCTCGGCTCGGTCCGGACTTCTTCACTTCGCTCGCCCCTCATCCCCTGCCCGAGCCCTATTGGGTGGGCCGCAGTCTGTCAGTGGCTCACACCCTGGGGCTTGATGCGGGCTGGCTGGACTCCGATGAACTGCTTCATGTACTCACAGGCAACCAACCCCTGCGTGGCACCCAGCCCCTGGCCAGCGTCTACAGCGGGCACCAGTTTGGGCATTGGGCCGGCCAATTGGGTGATGGCCGCGCGATTTTGCTGGGTGAAACTGGCGGTCTGGAGGTACAGCTCAAAGGGGCCGGCCTCACGCCCTACTCCCGCATGGGCGACGGCCGGGCGGTTTTGCGGTCTAGCATTCGCGAATTTTTGTGCAGCGAAGCCATGCAAGGCCTGGGCATTGCGACCTCGCGCGCTCTGTGCGTGACCGGGTCCGACGCGCCCATTCGCCGTGAAACCACCGAGACCGCTGCGGTGGTGACCCGGGTGGCGCCCAGTTTTGTGCGCTTTGGTCACTTTGAGCATTTCTCGCACAGTGGTCAACATGACCAACTCAAAATTCTGGCCGACTATGTCATTGAGCGGTTTTACCCGGAGTGCCGTACCCGCACTGATTTCGAAGCCAATCCATATGCCAACCTCCTGCAGTGCGTGAGTGAGCGCACGGCGCAAATGGTGGCGCAATGGCAGGCGGTCGGTTTTTGCCACGGGGTCATGAACACCGACAACATGAGCATTCTGGGCCTGACCATCGACTATGGGCCATTCCAGTTTCTGGATGGTTACAACCCGGGCCACATCTGCAACCACTCCGACAACCAGGGCCGCTACGCCTTCAACAAGCAGCCCAACATCGCTTACTGGAACTTGTATTGCCTGGGTCAGGCGCTCCTGCCGCTCATTGGTGAACAAGGCCTGGCCATGGCTGCCCTGGAGTCTTACAAGACCGTGTTCCCTGCTGCCTTTGAAGCCCTGATGTGCGCCAAGCTGGGGCTGATTGACACCTCAACCGACACAGCGCCTGCGGACCGGGCCTTGATCGAGGATGTTTTGAAGCTGCTGGCCAGTGAACGTGTGGACTACACCATCTTTTGGCGTCGTTTGAGCCACTCCAACTCAGGCTCTGATGCCCAAGCCGTGCGTGACCTCTTTGTAGACCGCAATGGCATTGCAGCCTGGCTGCTACGTTATTCTGCTAGAACAAATCAAATAGATCGTCGGGTAGCAGCCGATTTGATGCTAAAAACCAACCCCAAGTTCGTTTTGCGCAATCATTTGGGAGAACAAGCCATCAGGACAGCGAAACTTAAAGACTTTTCCCAAGTCAGTACCCTGCTGATGTTGCTTGAATCACCTTTTGACGAACACCCCGATTTCGAGGAACATGCCGGTTTTCCGCCCGACTGGGCCAGCAGCATTGAGATCAGCTGCAGTTCCTGAAACCCACAAACCAAATGACACCATGACTTACAAAATAGAAAAAACCGACGCCGAGTGGCGCGCCCTCCTCGCTGAAAAGGGGGCCGAACCCCGCGCTTTCGAGATCACCCGCCACGAGTCCACCGAGCGGGCTTACACCGGCAAATTTGAGGCCACCACGGATTCCGGCGTGTACAGCTGCATATGCTGCGACAAACCGCTTTTTGATGCCGGTACCAAATTTGAGTCCCACTGCGGCTGGCCCAGCTACTTTGCCCCGATTGACGACGCCGCCGTGGGCACGCAAACGGATGCCAAGATGGGGATGCTGCGTACCGAGGTGCATTGCAGCGACTGCGGCGCCCACTTGGGCCATGTTTTTAACGACGGGCCACCGCCCACCGGCTTGCGCTACTGCATGAACTCGGCCTCGTTAAACTTCACGCCACAATGAAAATACTGATCGACTTCTTCCCCATCCTGCTCTTCTTTGGCGCTTTCAAGCTCTACGACATTTATGTAGGCACCAGCGTGTTAATGGCCGCCACCGTGGTGCAAATGGGCATCATCTACATGATGGACCACAAGCTCACCGCCATGCACAAGATCACCTTGGTGCTGGTGCTGGCCTTTGGCACCTTGACCCTGGTGCTGCACGACGACCGCTTTATCAAGTGGAAGCCCACGGTGCTCTACACCTTCATGGCCATTGGGTTGGCTGTGGCCGTGTGGGTCATGAAGAAGAATTTTCTCAAGATGTTGCTGGGCAGCCAACTGGAGCTTCCAGACCCGGTGTGGATGAGGCTCAATGTGGTGTGGATTGGCTATTGCATCTTCATGGCGGCCATCAATGGCTACGTGGCCGCGTACTACAGCACGGAGGCCTGGGTCGACTTCAAGCTGTGGGGTTACGCGTTTCCGCTGGTCTTCATCGTGGGCCAGGGTTTTTATATCTCCCGCTATATTTCTGACGACAAACCCAAGGCCTGAATTGCATGCATGCTACTTTGCCCCATACCGCTGAACAGATTGACCAGCGCCTGCACGAAACCCTCCAGCCAGTGACGCTGGAAGTCATTGACGAGAGCTATCAGCATGGCGGCCATGCCGGCGCCAATGGCACGGGTTTTGGCACCCATTTCCGGGTGCGGATCACTTCACACTTATTTACGGATAAGTCCCCCGTGATGCGACACCGCCTTGTGTATGATGCCGTGCAAGATTTCATTGACCAGGGCTTGCACGCCTTGGCGATTGAAGCCAGCCCACCAAAGGCTTGATTTTTTACTTAGAACTTCGTTAATTTAGGGATCCCGAATGAAAATGAAATTGATGACCGCTATCGCCACAGCCGCGATGCTGGCCACACTGTCACCTTTGGCATTGGCACAAAACGTTGCCATCGTCAACGGTAAAGCCGTGCCTACAGCTCGTGTAGAGGCTTTGGCCCAGCAAATTGCCCGTTCCGGCCGCCCGGTCACCCCTGAGATGCAGGGCCAATTGCGCGATGAGGTCATTGCCCGTGAAGTCTTTATCCAGGAAGCCCAAAAACAGGGTCTGGACACCACCGACGACTTCAAAACCCAAATGGAACTGGCCCGCCAGACCATTTTGATCCGTGAGTTGTTCGCCAATTACCAAAAAGCCAACCCCATCACCGACGCTGACCTGAAGGCCGAATACGACCGATTCGCGGCAGCCAACGGAGGCAAGGAATACCGTGCCCGTCACATCCTGGTGGAAAAAGAAGACGAAGCCAAAGCCATCATTGCACAGCTCAAAAAAGGCGGCAAGTTTGATGAAATTGCCAAGAAGTCCAGCAAAGACCCAGGCTCTGGTGCCAAGGGTGGAGACCTTGACTGGGCCAGCGCTGGCAATTTTGTGGCCGAGTTTTCTGACGCCATGACCAAGCTCGCCAAAGGCAAGACAACCGAAACCGCTGTCAAAACCCAATTCGGTTACCACATCATTCGCCTGGATGATGTGCGCGATGCGCAGTTGCCCAAGTTTGAAGATGTCAAGCCTCAGATTGCCCAGCAATTGCAGCAGCAAAAAATGACCAAGTACCAGGACGACCTGCGCGCCAAGGCCAAGGTCGAATAAGCCTGCGGGTTACCCAGAAAAA
>JAUXQA010000027.1 GCA_030683195.1 Rhodoferax sp.
CGGCTTACCGTTTGAACTGAGCCAGCCGCAACGAAGCTCAGGCGCTGGTGGACTGGGCAGATGCAGCCGCCGCGCGCAACTTGTCTTTTTTACTGGGCCGCTTGCCCTTGATACCACCCGTGGAGGTATCTATCGGCTGGCCATCCAGCGACACGGGCGCGGCCGGTGCCAACTGCTGGGGCTCAAAGCCCGGCACCACCTCCAGCGGCAGACTCAAGCCCTGACGCTTTTCGATCAGCCTGAAATGCGCCTCGGTGTCGGCACTGACAAAGCTCACCGCCACACCCGCCTCCCCGGCCCGCCCGGTGCGGCCAATACGGTGGGTGTAGTCCACCGCTGAGCGCGGTAAATCAAAGTTCACCACCACCGGCAACTGCGAAATATCAAGCCCGCGAGCGGCCACGTCAGTGGCAATCACCACTTTCAGGCGCGAGGCCTTGAAGTCGGCCAGCACCTGGGTGCGCTTGCCCTGGCTGAGTTCGCCATGAAAAGGCTCGGCGTTGATGCGGGCCTTGCGCAGCTTGTCGGCAATCATTTCGGCGGCATGTTTGGTCGCCACAAACACCAGCACCCGGCCCCAGCGGTGCTCCGCCATGAGGTGACGCAAGAGTTGGGTACGCCGGCCAGCGTCCACGGCGATGGCGCGTTGCACGATGTCGGGCAGGTTTTGTGGCTCGGGCTGAATTTCGATGCGCACCGGATCGCGCAGTAGCGTCTGGGCCAGCGCCTGCACCGCCGGGGGAAAGGTGGCCGAGAAAAACAGGTTTTGGCGTTGTTGGGGCAGCAAAGCCAGAATGCGGGCCAACTCCTCGGCAAAGCCCAGGTCCAGCAGACGGTCGGCTTCATCCAGCACCAGAGCTTTGACTTGAGCCAAGGAGATGGCGTTGTGGTGCACCAGGTCCAGCAGGCGCCCGGGGGTGGCCACAACAATGTCCGCGCCGCCGCGCAACCGGAGCATCTGCGGGTTGATGGATACACCCCCAAACACAATCGAGACCTTCAAGGCGCGTGGCAAGTGCTGCGCCAGGCTGCGAAACGCCTCGCCGACCTGCGTGGCAAGCTCCCTGGTGGGCACCAGCACCAGCAAGGCAGCTCGGCGCAGGCTCTCGGGTGGCGCGTTCTCCAGGGCTTGCAGCAGCGGCAGCGCAAAGGCGCCTGTCTTGCCTGAGCCGGTTTGCGCCGAACCCAGCACATCGCGCCCCTGCAGCACGGCCGGGATGGCAGCACTCTGAATGGGCGTGGGCACCTGGTAGCCATGGGCGGCAACAGCGCGCAGGAGAGAGGGAGACAGGCCGGTGGAGATAAATGACATAGATCGGTGCTTTTATGAACGTGAGGGCGGGTAAATCAAGGGGAAATGAGCCCCCGCGCAGCAGGGAAGTTTAAGCTGCCAGCGCGAAAGCGGGGGCACTGGCAGTGCATGGACGCATAATCCGGGGCTGCAACCGACACCGTGCGGGCTGACCCTGGCCCGTGCGCTGGCCAAAGCGCCGACGGCGCGTCGTACCCATTCTCAAGAGGCAACCGTGAAAAAGACGTTCAATTTAAACATCGAAGGCAAGAACCGCGACCGCGTGTTGGAAGCCACCAAGCATGAAATCCGCAAATACGTCAAAAGACAAAGGCGTGTGCCGCTCCCTGAAGGCGTTGACTTTTGGGACTTTGACTGCAAGTTCGGCACCAGCAAAGACAATGCCGAGGTGGTCCACTTCGCCACGATCACCCCCCTGATTGATGCCGTGGCCCAAGCCGGTGGCGACGCCTTCTATCTGGAACTGCTGGCCAAAAACGGTGTGCGCACCGCCCGGCCAAATGCCGCAGATTCAAATGATGACGAAGTGCTGAGATAATTGCAGAGTTTTATTATTTAACTGGAGTTATCGAGATGGCCAAAGAGTTCCGTACAGAAGCAGAGCGTATTGCAACCCCCCGCCCTGTGCCCCCCGCAGGCGTGTGCTTCACCGCCCCCCGCGGCCAGAAGCGCAGCCTGGAGCGTGGCGTGTCCACCAACAACAAGAAGAACCCCGGCAAGCGCTGCAAAAAAGGCGGTTGATTCCGGCTTGGGTTTGACAAAAAAGGGCGGTCCAACCGCCCTTTTTGCATTTTTGATGCCATTTAGGCCTCTAGCCGGCGT
>JAUXQA010000036.1 GCA_030683195.1 Rhodoferax sp.
GGCCACGCTGGAGCCCGTTCAGGTAGCGGTTCGGTCGCTTGTTGCCCAGTCGAGGTCGCAGCCGGGCGTGGAGGAAGCCAGGGCATTGACCCTGCTTACTCTGCTCCAAGTCGATGCCGGGTTAAGTTCACGAGCAGAGCAATACAGTCGGATGGTACGTGAGGCTGGCGGAGCCACTCCAATGGAGTTGGCTGCGATTCGATTCGAACTGATGGTCCGCACAAACATGGCTATGGCCGGAGTCCTGCATAGCCAGGGCCGTTATGCTGAATCAGAGTTGATCTGGCAGGGTTTGGCGATCCATCTTTTTGCTACCTGAATTCAATCACCTTTTATGGGGCCTGCTTAAAAGGCCTGGCGTTTCAAGGCTTCAAAAAACCAATCAACGCTGCCAGCAACGGCTCCGGGGTTTCGTTCATCTGATGATGTCCGCCCGGAAGGTGTACCACCTGTCCGTGGTGGGCTGCTTTGATCAGTCCTTGGGCGGCTTTGGGTGGCGTCATCTGGTCCACGCTGCCCAGCACAAACAAGGTGGGGCAGATCACCTGGGCCATGGCTTCTTCACCGTGGGTGTAGCTGTCGCAGGCGGTGAACCCGGTGTGAAACAGGTTGACTTGCGGGTTACTGGCCAGCACCCGGCGGCCCAGCGCCATGGAGGCACCATAGACCCAGGTGCCGGGGCCCAGGGCAGAGGGCGGCGGCGCCAGGGTGGCGCGGGAGAACACGTTGACCATCTCCAGGGCCTTCATTGGCTCATTCAATGACGACGCCAGCAGGGCCGGGGACACCTTCATCGGGAAGGCGATGCCTACCAGCACGAGCTGACTGATGCGCTCAGGTGCCCGGCATGCAGCCTCCAGTGCAATGAGTGACCCAAAGCTGTGACCGACCAATGCGGCTTTTTGCAGCCCCGCCGCATCCATCAACGCCAGGATGAAATCTGCCGCGGCTTCTACGGTGGCGGGCGGGTCTCCGGCGCTGCGGCAGTGGCCGGGCAAGTCCACAGCGAGCACGTTCCAGCCGTGGTGGGCGAGGTAGCGGGTTTGCAGAATCCAGACGCTGTGGTCATTCAACACGCCGTGGATGAAGATGACGGTGGGTTTGGCGGCATCAAATGCCCGTCCGCCGGTGTAGAAATAGGTGCTGCGGCCGTTCACGGTGAGGTTCATTGGGCACCTGCCTTTTCTGAGGTTTTGAGCGCGCGCTTCAAATCGTCGATCAAGTCATCCGGGTCTTCCAGCCCTATGCTCAGGCGGATCGTGCCTTGTGTGATGCCACCGGCCGCCAGGGCCTCTTCACTCATGCGAAAGTGGGTGGTGCTGGCCGGGTGAATCACCAGGCTGCGGCAGTCGCCCACATTGGCCAGGTGGCTGAAGACCTTGAGGCTCTCCACAAACTTCTTGCCTTGCTCTCGGCTGCCTTTGAGATCGAAACTGAACACCGACCCCGCGCCCCGCGGTAGCAGCTTTTGCGCCAGAGCATGGCTGGAGTGGCTTTCAAGTAATGGATGGCCCACGCGGGACACAAAGGCCTGGCTTGCAAGAAATTCCACGACCTTTTTCGTGTTGCTCATGTGACGCTCCATGCGCAGCGACAGGGTCTCGATCCCCTGCAAAATGAGCCAGGCCGAGTGCGGGCTCAAACAGGCACCAAAGTCGCGCAAGCCTTCGCGCCGCGCGCGCAGCAGGAAGGCACCCACAGTGGACTCTTCGCTGAACACCATGTTGTGAAAGCCCGCGTAGGGCTCGGTCAGCTCCGGGAATTTTCCGCTCCTGTCCCAGTCAAAATTGCCGCTGTCCACCACAATGCCGCCAATCACCGTGCCGTGACCGCTCAGGAACTTGGTGGCGGAGTGGTAGACCAGGTCAGCGCCGTGATCAAAGGGTTTGATGAGCCAGGGTGAGGTGAGCGTGGAGTCAACGAGCAATGGCACGCCCGCCTCATGGGCCACGCCGCTCACGGTGGCAATGTCCAGCACGTCCAGCCCCGGGTTGCCCACGGTTTCACCAAAGAACAGCTTGGTGTTGGGGCGCACCGCGGCCCGCCAGCCGTCAATGTCGCCAGGCTTCACAAACGTGGTCTCTATGCCAAAGCGGCGCATCGTGTAGTGCAGCAGATTTTGCGAGCCGCCATACAGCGCGGTGCTCGCCACGACGTGGGAGCCAGCCCCCATGAGCGTGGCAATGCTCAGGTGCAGGG
>JAUXQA010000041.1 GCA_030683195.1 Rhodoferax sp.
GCAACCGCATGCGTCAGGCGTGCTGCGTATTACCAGCGGGCGGGTATGGGCTACGGTGGATGGTCCTCACGCCGGGCACGGCAACGAGTCAGGCGATCACTTTTTGCAAGCCGGGCAGGTGCTGGCAGTCCGCGGCGGGCAGCGGCTGGTGTTTGAACGGTGGGATGACGAACGCCTGACCCCGGTTTATTTTGACTGGGCGCCTCTGACGGTCGACTTTGCGGTGCCCGAGACAAACTGGCAGGTGGCGGTAGTGCAGCCAGCCCGGGATTTACGTCATGCGCTGCTCGCGGCGGGCCGTGCATGCGGCCAATTGCTCCTGGGCCTGGCAACATCGGGTCTGCTGATGCTGCCAAGCCGTGTGGCACCCTGTGGTCTTTCCTGGGGCCGTCGCCTCGCCGAGGAGCCCCGGCCGCAATAGACGGTGCGCAGCCCTGCCGTTTTTTGAATCAGGGCTCGGCCTGCGGTTTGGGCTCGGCGTCTTTCATCAAGCGCCAAAGCAGCCAGGTGCCTAGCGCGGCATTGGCCAGTGCGAAGCCGCCGATCAACACCATGCCCAGCGTGTTGAGGGTGCGGTTTTGCACGATCCAGGCCAAACCGTAGGACAAGGTATTGAGCACCAGCATGAGCCAGAACAAGGGGTTGCGTGGTTGAAAAATTCGCAGGAGTTTCATGGCGCGGATGCTAACGGTTGAGCGGTCACCGGGGCGGTCAGCGCCCGACAGCCGCCAGGATGCGGGCATCGGTCTCATAGGCCTGCAGCTTGTCGATGAGGGTGCGCCGCTGAGCGGGGTTGGTGCTGTTGTGCATCTCGGCCAGCGTGCGGCAACTCTCAAGCGTCATTTTGGTTGAATAGTCGCGATAGCCCGGATCCGGTGACTCAATGGTGCTTGCCGTCAGGGCCCGGACCTGTGCTTTCAGTGCGGGCTCGTTGAGTTGGCCATCCACCACCTGGCGCAGCGTCGCCAGCGTGTCCTGCTGGCGGCGCACCATTTCCCGGTAGCGCCAGTCGGCATCGAACCCTGAATTCGCCAGAGAAGCCCGCAGCACAGCCAGTTGTGGCGCTTCGATGCGGCCGTACAGCATTTCGATCCGGTCTACCAACTGCTTTTGGCGCCGGGCCGTGCGATCAGTGGAGCTGCCCTCCATCCATTCGGCGCGCCACTTTTTGTTGTGTTTTTCAAATTTTTGTTTCAGGTGTGCGAGCTGCTCGGCCTTGGTGTTTTGCGCCAGTGAGAGCAGGGCTGGCTCAGCCTGGTTCAACAGATTTTGGTACCGGGCTTTGAGCCCCTCGCCCAGGTTGCAAGCTTGCTCCGGGGTCACGTTGTCGGGCGCGAGGCGGCGCAGATTCTCCAAGGTGCCTATATAAAGCGGCAGCTCGTTTTGACGGTGCCAGCCGTGCAGCGTGGCCAGGTCGGTGCGCAGCTTTGCCCCTTGGGCGTCGCCCAGGTCCAGGTAGCTGTCGATCCACCAGTAACTCAAATCGGGCGCATTGTTGTAGGCCAGCTTGGCCGCGCTGCAGCCCGTGAGCACCAGCGCTGTGGTCAGCGCCAGGAGGGCGCTGATAAGATGAAAAGACCTCAAATGCCGCAGAACTCGGCGAACGGAAACAAACATGACAGATAGCTCAAAAGTCGCCCCCATTTCCGGGGCAGTGGATGTGGTGATCATGGCGGCCGGCAAGGGTACGCGCATGAAAAGCAAGTTGCCCAAAGTGTTGCACCTTTTGGCCGGACGCGCTTTGCTGCAGCATGTGGTGGACACGGCAGCGGCCCTGATGGCACGCCAGGTGGTGCTCATCACCGGTCATGGTGCTACACAAGTTGAAGACGCTCTATCAATCAACACGCCGGTTACAGCCGGTTTTAGTCTTAATTTTGTGCGCCAGGAGCCCCAATTGGGCACGGGGCATGCCGTGCAGCAGGCCCTACCGGTGCTGCGGGATGACGGCATTGTGGTGGTGCTCTCTGGCGATGTGCCTTTGACGCAGGCCGACACCTTGCGTGACCTGATTGCCGCCTGCGGTGGTAGCAAACTGGCGCTGCTCACCATTGATTTTGCCGACCCTACCGGCTATGGGCGCATCGAGCGCCGGGGCGAGGTGGTGCAGGCCATCGTGGAGCACAAAGACGCCAGCCCCGAGCAGCGCGCCATTCGTGAGGTCTACAGCGGCATCATGGCCGTGCCGGCTGCCCATCTCAAGCCGTGGCTGGCACGGCTGGACAACCAGAACGTGCAGGGCGAGTACTACCTGACAGACATCGTCAAGTTTGCCGTGGCGGATGGCGTGCCCGTGGTGGCGCACAAGATCATGGATGCCGTGCAGGTGGCGGGTGTCAACAGCCCGGTGCAACTGGCCGAGCTGGAGCGGGCCTTTCAGACGCGCCAGGCCCTGCGTTTCATGGAGCAGGGCGTGCGTCTGGCCGACCCGGCGCGGTTTGACGTGCGCGGTGAACTGACCTGCGGGCAAGACGTCTCGATTGATGTGAATTGTGTGTTTGAAGGCACGGTGTCGTTGGGCGACGATGTCAAGATTGGCGCCAATTGCGTCATTGCCAACGCCTCCATTTCAGCGGGTGCAGTCATTCACCCGTTCACCCACATCCAAGGGGGGCAGCCCGGCACCAAGGACGCTGTGGAAGTGGGGGCGGGCGCGTTGATTGGCCCGTTTGCCCGCTTGCGCCCGGGCGCCAAACTGGGCGCCGAGGTGCATATCGGCAATTTTGTCGAGGTCAAAAACTCCACACTGGCCCCCGGTGCCAAGGCCAATCACCTTGCTTACCTGGGCGACGCCACAGTGGGCGAGCGAGTCAACTATGGCGCCGGCAGCATCACGGCCAACTTTGATGGCGCATTCAAACATCGCACTGTCATTGAGGCCGATGTGCATGTGGGCAGCAATTGCGTGCTGGTGGCACCCATCAGATTAGGCGCTGGTGGCACTGTCGGTGGCGGCTCAACGTTGACCAAAGACACCCCGCCCGGCGCCCTGAGTGTGGCCAGGGGCAAACAAGTGAGCATTGCCAACTGGAAGCGGCCCGCCAAATGAACCCCGGGCCTGAGGCGGCTGCCGCCAACGCTGAGCCCACGACCTCCAGCACTGAGTCGCTGTTGAGCACACGGCTGGACACTGAGCGCTTGCAGCGCGAACTCTCGCAGGCGCGTGCCGAACTGGAGGAGTTCACCCAGTCGGTTTCGCACGATCTACGGGCTCCCCTGCGCCACATCACGTCTTATGTGCAGATCGTGGTTGAAGAAATGGGCAGCGAACTCAAGCCCGATGTCGCTGCCCACCTCCAAACCGTGACCCAGGCCGCCCGGCAGATGGGGCACCAGATTGACGGCCTGACAGAACTGTCGCGCCTGACCGGTCTCACCATGCAATGGACCGAGTTGGATCTGGCCGCGCTGGTGGTTGACGTGCGCCTGGTGATGCCGCCAGAGCCGCCCGGGCGGGTGATTGACTGGCAGATTGCAAGCGATGTGCCCACATTGCGCGGTGATCTGCTGATGATCCGCCAGGTGATGACGCATCTCCTGTCCAACGCCCTGAAGTTCTCGGTGGCCCAGGCGGTGACGAAGATTGAACTGACATGGCGGCTGACGGACGACGGCCTGTGCGCAGTGACCGTGACCGACAACGGCGTGGGGTTCAACCCCGACTACGCCGGCAAATTGTTTCATGCGTTCCAGCGTCTGCACAGCTCGCGTGAGTTTGAGGGTCTGGGCATGGGCCTGGCCCTGACCCGCAAAATCATTGAGCGCCACGGTGGCACCGTGTGGGCCATCGCCACGCCCAAGGCGGGTTGCAGCGTCAGTTTCACGCTGCCATTGGCATGACGGAGCTTTTCAAAATTTTTTAAGTCTTTTAGCCCTCTATCCGGCGTTTTTATTGCTCTGGCTGCTACTGATTTTGATGGGTTCAGGGTAGCGGAACTCTTGCCCCGAACTTGCTGCGTTTCAGGCTGAAAAACGCCTTGACATTGCGCACATTGGCATCGCTCGTGAACAACCGCTGTGACAGCGCCAGGTAATCCGGCATGTGCGCGGTGTGTACCACCAGACAAAAGTCAGGCCCGGGCGAGACGCGGTAACACTGCTGCACGGCGTCATCCGTGGCCACCCGTTTCTCAAAGGCCGACAGTGCGCCCTCGTCCTGGCGGTCCAGGGTGATCTCGACGATGGCGCATAAGCCGTGCCCGACGATTGCGCTGAGTTTGTCCACGCTGAGCACTGCAATTTCGCGCTCAATCAGGCCCAGATCGCGCAGCCGTTTAACCCGGCGCAAGCAGGTGGGCGGCGAGATGTGAACGTGTGCCGCCAAGGCCTGATTGCTCAGGGAGGCATTCAGCTGCAACTGCGCGAGCAGCTGGAGGTCGGTGGTATCAAGCGCTATTTGTTCCATATTTTTATGATCTGTGAAATATATCCATCAAATATACCAATCATGAAATATAAGTCCAAATAGTCCCGATATTTAACTGCATATTTCTTCTTGATCCCACTACGATCGCAACACCTATTTTTTGGAGCAGTCTATGTGCGGCATTGTCGGCGCGGTATCCAACCGCAACATCGTTCCGGTCCTGGTGCAGGGCCTGGCCCGTCTCGAATACCGGGGTTACGACTCCTGTGGCGTCGCCGTGGTGGCCGATGGCCTGAAGCGGGCCCGCAGCACCGCCCGCGTGGCAGAGCTTGCCGAGCAAATCAGCGTTACCCGGCTGGAGGGCCTCACCGGCATCGCCCACACCCGCTGGGCCACCCATGGCGCGCCGGTGGTGCACAACGCGCACCCGCATTTCAGCCACGGCACGGGGGCAGACGCTGCCAACCGGCCCGGTCGCATTGCCTTGGTGCACAACGGCATCATTGAAAACCACGATGACCTGCGTGCCGCCCTGCAAGCCAAAGGCTATGTGTTTTTGAGCCAGACCGACACCGAAGTCATTGCCCACTTGGTTGACAGTCTTTACAACGGCGACCTGTTTGAAGCCGTCAAGGCGGCGCTGCCCCAGTTGCACGGGGCCTACGCCAT
>JAUXQA010000049.1 GCA_030683195.1 Rhodoferax sp.
GGCCAGCTACACCCGCTGGGCCAATGAGGGGTACATGAGCAGCAACGGCCGCTGCTTTGACATCGGCATCGCCACCCGTGGGGCTTTACAGCGGTTCCAGCGCAACGGTAACCCACTGGCGGGCTCAACCGATCCCAATAGCTCTGGCAATGGCTGTCTCATGCGTCTGGCCCCTGTTCCCATCCGGTATGCCAACCAACCCGAACTGGCCGTTAGGTACAGCGAAGAGCAAGCCAAAACCACCCACCAGGCGCCAGAATGCCTGGCCGCCAGCCGTCTGTTTGGTGAAATTCTGGTGAGAGCCCTTCAGGGTCAAGGCAGAGACCAGGTTCTGGCGCCGCCAGCGCTGTCAGGCAAGCTGCCAATCAAGCTCAATTTCATAGGGCAAGGAGGCTACCGCACCAAAGACAGGCAAGCTATACGGGGAACGGGCTACGTGGTGGACAGCCTTGAAGCCACCCTGTGGTGCTTTGCCCATACCAGCAGCTTTAGAGAATGCGTCCTGATGGCCGCCAACCTGGGGGATGACGCCGACACCACGGCGGCTCAGGCGGGCCAGATCGCCGGGGCGTTTTATGGCGAAGGCGGTATCCCGCCAACGTGGTTGGCCAAACTGACCATGATGGTGGAGATTCGGGAAATGGCTGATCGGCTGGCTGCCAAGGATGCCTACGCCGACACTGACGATGCTCTCAATTCAGTAGCTAGTGCTAACAACTGATCTTTCTGGCTGTCGTCAAGCACTGCACAAAGAACCAACAAGTCTGCCAAGCGGTCGTCGTCACAGTAGAAATACGCCGCCGGCACATGGAGTGCAGCGGCCAAGTTGGCTGCTGTCACAAATGGCGGCTCATGCACACCGGTCTCATAACGACTGATCCGTGCGCTGCTAGAACCTTCGTCCATCCCAATCAGCACCCCCAACTTGTCCTGCGGGATTCCCATCCTGCTTCTGACGTCGCGCAGGCGTCGTCCAAAAAGCGTTGAGGGTGGGGATTGCCTTGGCATTCAACGATATTCGTAGAACGTCTCGTCTTTATCTCTACGAAATTCGTAGAATCTTGGGGTTGACTGAAATGTGCAAACCACCCCAGGGAGAAGAAATAATGAACGACACAAGTCATAAAAAACTGCCGGACTCGACAAACTACATCAAGCCCATCGTCGAGGCCCTCCGGTCACTCAACGGCGTCGCCAAGGCGGCAGCGGTCAAACAATGGATTGCCGATAACATGGCCAGTCAGCATCAGGTCATCCCGGACACGATCCTGGCTTCAGGTGCCCAGAAGTTCTCCAACGACATTCAGTGGGCACGCATGTATCTGGTAAATGCGGATGTGCTGGAGCCCATGGCCGTGGCTGGCTACGGCAACTGGAAACTGACTCCCAAGGGATGGGAAATCGAACTGGATACGGCCGGTGTCCAAACGATTTACAAGACAACAGCCCAAAAGAGCACCACACCCAACACTGACAACCAAGATGCACCACCTGAAGAAGCCCTTCAAGGTGAACTGATCGGGACGCAATCCTGGGAAAGCCTTCTCAAAAAAATTCTGATCACCATGCCCGACAAGGGCTTTGAGCGCCTGTGCGCCTTCATCATGACCAAGAACGGCCTGCAGGCCACTAAGGTGACGGGTCAGACTGGCGACGGCGGTATCGATGGTGAAGGCATGTTGGCCTTTGACGACTTGTCACTGATTAAGACACCGGTGGCATGGCAGTGCAAACGATTTGAAGAAAACAAAGTCTCATCCAGCCAGATCAGAGACTTTCGCGGTGCGGTCGATGGACGGGCCAAATACGGCCTGATCTTCACAACCTCGTCCTTTACCCCCAGTGCAGAGATGGAAGCGCGGCGTCCAGGTGCCACGCCGATTGAGTTGGTGGGGCTGGAGCGATTCATCGAATTGATGAAGAAGAACGCTATTGGCGTCAAACCCGACAACCAAAATATTCAAAGTCTTGAGGTCGACCAGGCCTTCTTTGCCGAATACTTGCACCCTACAGGCGGAGCTTCAGAGAACTTCAAGCTCACTTCTCAATAGATTGACACATCAATTTTGCAGGCTCACCTTTTGAGCCCAGCAAAGCGCACCATGGCAGCACCCAACCAACTCAAGGAGGTGCTCGTGACCCAAAAATTTACCCTGCGATGCCGCGTCTGCCATGGCGTGATCGGCCAGCCCTACATCAGCTTGGACCGTCAAACACAGCGGTACGGAACGCGGATGTGGCAAGGCCAGCGGCAAGGAACCATCACCACCCTCAACTGCCAGGAGATGTTTCGCTACGACAGCCAGAACTGCCGAGCACTGCATGAACCGCAAATTGTGGCGGAGCTGAAACTCAAGACGACACATCCAGGCGCCGAACCGGTGACGCCCTGCAGCCGCTGCGCAGCACCCATCGACCGGACTCTGCCTCACGTCAGTTACAACTACCTCGAAGGGGAGATGACAGACTGGACCATCACGAATATCACTGACAGCACCGAACTGGCGGTGTTATGCCGCGATTGTGAAGAGCCCGATGCGCCCGCCACCCAAACCGCCGTCGCAGCCGCAACCGTTGATCAACCAGAAAGAAGCCGAGCATGAAGACTTATCACCCGCGCAAGAACGACAAAGGTCACCCCGTGCCCTTGCTTCACCCCAGCCAACCCACCGATCAGTCCACCTGGCAGCACGCGGACCAGCTGGCCACCGTGATCTCGGATGGGCCGATGCCGGAACAGGTCAACCACCTGGCGGTGGCCTCTTGGGGTGACGCCCCCACCGATTCGGCGGGTTGGGAGCGCCTGGCCGGAGCATCCAAGTTTGATGAACCACCGATGACGAGACCCACTGGGTTGGCTCCTGCCTCGGGCGCCGTAGTGATGGAGCCTGATGGCCGGGTCTGGGTGGTCTCGCCCAGTAACGGGTTTGGCGGCTACGCCCATACCTTCCCGAAAGGCAAGCTCGACCCCAAGGAGGGACTGAGCCTGCGCGCCAACGCCTTGAAGGAGATATTTGAAGAATCCGGCTTGCGGGTCGAACTGACGGACTTCTTGTGCGACTCGATTCGGACCACCAGCGTGACTCGGTATTACCTGGCCATGCGGGTGGGCGGGAACCCGGCCGCCATGGGATGGGAAAGCCAGGCGACACATTTGGTGCCGATGGCACAACTGGCGCAGTTTGTCGCTCACCCCAATGACGAGATCGTGGTTGGCGCGCTTCGGTCCTTGCCACAACTCCCGGAAGCGGACATCTTGAGTTCAATATCCGGGCTGTCTTCGGTCCATCGCATTCTGGCGACGATTGCAGGATTTCGCAGGCAATACGGTTACTGGCCAACCCGGCTGTTGCTGGATGGCGGCATGTGTGAGGCTGTCCCCAGAGACCTCCTGACGCCACTTGGCTGGACGATGCTCAATCAAAAACTCGACATCGTCCCAATTGACGAGGGCACCATTTATGCCGAAGGTCCTGGCGCGCAGCGATTCGAATATGGTGACCACTTCCATTTGCAGGAAGGCCCCTCGGTCTGCTTCTGGATCTGGGGTGTGGAGTTGCTGGACCGTTAACCACCAACCGCAGCAGCGACCTGCAGTTTCAACCCAGATCGGCGCTTTGGTCCGGGTACAGCGATTTCATTTGCTTGATGGCATCCACCACGGCACGCCGCAATTCCGGCGGCCCCAGCACCTCAACATGGTGCCCATGGCGCAGGATGTCCATCAGCAACTCGGTCGTCTCGGCAAATGGCACCTCCAGCACATACTGACCCTCAGGGTCCATGCTGCCAACTTGATCCGGATGCCACTCCTCGTCTGCAACCCAACGGGTGGCAGCGACCGAAAACCGCAGGCTGGCTTTTTTGACACCGGCCCCACCGTAAATGCCATACGCCGTGGCGAAGGCTGCATCCAATTGTTTGCCGGTCACCTCCTTGGCTTTGGCTGTCAGCAGCTCCACGGACTCCAGCGCATCAACGGAGAAGCGCCGTAACGCCTTGCGCTCATGGCACCAGGCTTCCAGATACCAGTTGTTGCGGTAAAAAATCATGCGTTGAGGTGACAGCGTTCTATCACTGCGGGTGTCATGCTCGCGTGAATAGTGACGCACTTGCACTTGTTGGCGCTCCAGAACCGCTCTGGACACCGCGCTGAACTGCGCAGGGTTCTTGCGGCGCTTGCCGATCCATCCCAAACGGATGCGGTTGGCAACTTGGGCGAAATTTAATTCATCCCGCCCAACGATGGTTTCCAGTCGTGACAGTAAAGGAGCCACATGCGGCGCAAGCAGACCCGGCTCCAAATCACACAGCAATTGATGGGTTGTGAGCAAGGCGTAAGTCTCGTCCGCGTTGAACCACAGGCCCGGCAATTCGTACTTGGAACCCACAGAGGGCGCGCCGAACCGGTAGCCTCCTGCCTCCTTGTCAAACTCGATGGGCGCGTTGAGCCGGTCACGCATGTAGGCCAGATCACGCTTTAACGTGGCCCAGGACACCTCCAGCGCATTGAGCAAGTCTTGACGCGATACGACCTTTCTGACGGCCAAAAGCTGGTCAATTTGATAGAAACGTTCAGTGCGGCTCAATCCAGATCTCCAGTTGGGGCGCAGTATTTGAGCCCGGCAACTGGATCGTATCCGCTGGGTGTTTGTTTCTTGATCAAAGAATACCGATTTGTTCACTCCAGGCTCGACTATTGAGCCCGGGTAGTGCGATGCTGTCCACATCACCAATTTCTGAAAGAAAAACTATGTGGCTGTTTACTTCGAAAAGCTTTATCAGCATTGTCCAAAAGCCGGGTGACACCGACTTGCTGACGGTACGGGCGCGTATCAAGGGCGACATTGAGAACATGTTCCCCGATGCCAAGGTCGAGGCCAATAAAGGCACGGATTACAAATACCGGGCCAAGGTGCCGCGCGAGCTGGTGGCCAAAGTGGTGGGCGATCAGGTCATGGGTTTGGGCTATTCAAACTTCAAGAGCACAGTGAAGCAGAACTGGCGCCATGAGGCCTACATGGATGTCTGGTCGGCGATGTATGCAGTTCAAGGCAGGTGATTGGTGGCTTAAGCCAAGACTATTGGTTAAATCCAGTATGTAATTCGCCGGCTTTCACAGGGTGACAGTTGACATTTGCGTGAGTATGGGGGTCCATCGCAAAATACCCATCGTGAGGCGCCGAGCAAAAGTCTTTCTGGCCAATGCCGTTGAAGTTGACCTTGGGGGCGGTGAATGTCAAGCTAGTTGTCGCCTGTGAGGCTTAATTTATGCGGCTATTTTGAGTTGCTGGCTTCGCTCCTTTTTGCCATCTACACGCTGATCAGGATTGAGGTGCACCTCCCGTATGGGCTGCCAGTTGCGCGTGGGACCGCTCCAGCGCTGAGGGTGAGCTGTTTTGGCCGCTTCATAAACGTTGACGCGCTTTGCCAGTAACGCGGTGTCTTGGCCCGCATGGCGCTCATGCGGTGTGACGAAACGAAGGGCGCTGTGGCAATGCTCGTGGTTGTACCAGTGCACGAATGTGCCAACCCATTGGCGGGCCGCCAACAAGTTCTCAAACGCCCGCTTGGGATAGTCGGGCCGGTATTTCAGTGTCTTGAACAGTGACTCCGAATAAGGGTTGTCATTGCTGACCGCTGGGCGACTGAACGAGGGCATCACCCCCAGGGATTGCAGGGTGGCCAGCATCGTGGCACCTTTCATCGGACCGCCATTGTCAGAGTGCAACACCACCTGATCGGGTGCAATGTGCTCGCGCTCGCAAATGTCGCGCATCACCTCGCTGGCCAATGCACTGCTCTCGGTCTCGTAGACCTGCCAGCCCACGATTTTTCGGCTAAAAATATCCAAAAACAGGTACAGGTAGAAATAGATCCCGGTGATGCACGTGGGCAGGTACGTGATGTCCCAGCTGAACAACTGATTGGGGGCCGTGGCACACAGCGCACGGGGCTTGCTGCGTTGATGTTTTGGTCGCTCAGCGCCACGGTGCTGCAGTTGGCACTCAGCTTTGAGCACACGGTAAAAGGTCGACTCCGAGGCGATGTATTGGCCCCGGTCAGCCAGGCGGGGAACGATCTGGCTGGGCGAGAGGTGCCCAAACTCATCAGAATTGGCCACCACCAGCAAGGCTTGGCGCTCCAGCCCAGAGAGTCGATTTTTGGGCGTTTGCACCCGGGCTGGGCGCTGGTCACCCCGGGATGGATCGCGCTGCCAGCGTTGCAGGGTGCGCGCGCTCAAGGAGATGGACCCGCAGGAGCGCTCCTGGCGTGCGCCTGCCGTGATGGCTTGGTCCACCAGTTCCAGTACTTGGTGGCGCTGTGAAAGGAGGCTCATTTGGCCTCGTCCTCCCACAGCGCGCGGAACTTTTTTTGCAGAATCAGCAATGCGGCCGCCTCCGCCAAGGCTTTCTCTTTGCGCACCAATTCGCGTTTGAGTTGATCGTTTTGATCTTTGAGGCTGCGCAATTCCCGCGTGCCTGCATCGGGTCTCGTTGTTGAACAGAACGCCGCTTTCCAACTTGCCAGGTGATGGGCAAACAAGCCTCTTTCACGACACCACGCCTGCAGAGCTTCGCCTGACAAGACGTGGGTTTCTTGCAGGGCCAGCAGTTGCTCTTGGGCACTCCAGTCCTGAGGGCGTTTCTCTTTGCCGTGCGACACGCCCGCCTTGTCTGGCGATCCTCTTTGCATCCAGTTCTTGGCCGTGTGGTAGTTGACGTTGAGATCCAGCGCGACTTCGCGCACCGTGCGCTTGCCGCGAGATAGCAGCTTGACCACCGCTTGTTCGACAAATTCTTCGGAATATTTTTGTTTCATAGTTGTCTGTGCTTCTAAAACAGTATTTTTTAGAGGCGACAACTAGTCTGACACAGGGGGGGTGTAGCTTTGAGAAAGTCCTGCAGTTGCGCGCAGTCCTGCTTCGTTCATCTTGATGACCATTTCTGGATGATCAACCCGCAGGCGATTTAATGGATTACCAGCCCCGCTTTTGGATCATTCCTGACTGAAAAAACGCGCCTTGCTGGCTTACACATCGAGGGACAAGACTCGAGAACGCCTAGGCGCCCATCATTGTTGTACATTTGAGATGTAACAAAGAATGTTTCAGAGCCAATGGTTATTGGTATGGACAGGCTCCTTTCTGCTGACCAAATGCACAAGCCACTTACCCAGGATCTCGCATGACCGACTGGA
>JAUXQA010000212.1 GCA_030683195.1 Rhodoferax sp.
TCGCAGCAGCAAGGTTTAAGTGGCCGGTGGTGGCAGCCTCTGGGTGCAAAAAAACGGGTGACCGAGCGGTGCGAGCAATTGCTGGAGCAGTTTCATCTGACAGCAGTGATGGCCCAGGAGACCCGCGTGCTGGCCTATGGCAAGCGGCGTTTGCTGGAAATTGCCATTGCGCTGGCGTGCGAGCCACGCGTGTTGCTGCTGGACGAGCCCGTGGCCGGCGTGCCTGAAGGCGAGCGCGAGGAGCTGCTGCAAACCGTTGCGGCATTGCCGGCTGATGTCTCGATTTTGCTAATTGAGCACGATATGGACCTGGTTTTCAGCTTTGCCAAACGGATGACGGTGCTGGTCAATGGCACGGTCCTGACCGAGGGCGACCCGGACCAGATTGCCAATGACCCGCAGGTCAAGGCTGTGTACCTGGGCCATGACGATCAGGTCAACCACAATGCGCCGGCCTCTGGCGCAGGGAGTAGTCACCATGTCTGAGTTACTCAAAATCGATGGTTTGAGCGCCGGTTACGGCGAAGCGGTGGTTCTGCATGGCGTGTCGCTGGCGCTCAATGAGGGCCAGACGCTGGCCCTGTTGGGGCGCAACGGCACGGGTAAAACCACCCTCATCAACACATTGGCCGGGGCCACCCGCCAGCACGCCGGCAGCATCACGCTGGGTGGCAAGCCGCTGCACACGCTGCCTGCACATGAGCGGGCGGCTGCTGGCATTGGCTGGGTGCCGCAGGAGCGCAATATCTTCAAGTCGCTCACCGTGCATGAAAACTTGACCGCGGTGGCCCGACCGGCGCGCAAAGGTCGCACTGCCAGCCCCTGGACGCCGCAGCGCGTATACGAGCTGTTTCCCCGCCTGGCCGAACGCAAGACCAACCTGGGCACGCAACTCTCGGGCGGCGAGCAGCAAATGCTGGCGCTGGGCCGTGCGCTGGTGCTCAACCCCACCTTGCTGTTGCTGGACGAACCTTGCGAAGGCCTGGCGCCCATCATCGTGCAGGAGTTGCTGCGCGCTATCCAACGCATCACGCGGGATGAAGGCCTCTCGGCCATCATCGTGGAGCAACACCCTCAGGCTATTTTGGCGATTTCGGACACAGCCGCCGTGCTGGACCGGGGCACGGTGGTGTACTCGGGAACGGCCAGCAGCTTGCAGGAGCAGCCGGAGTTGCTAGGCAAGCTGCTTGGGGTGGCGCGCTGAGGGCTGGGCTTGTTTGAGCGCTATGAAAATCAACTACTCTTTGGCAATGAATACGCCGGCCAGAGGCTGGTTCTTCATAAATTCAGATCCAAACGGTCTAAATCGACTTTCAAACGGCCCCAAACCGTCTGGTAGGGCCCAAAACGGTATGTCAAGGTCGTCTTCAGCCCTGCGCCAACACCTCGGCGTAGGTGGGCGGCTGGCACCCCGGACGGGTGCAGTTGATGGCGGCAGCCCGCATGGCTTGCGCCAGCGTTTGGCCCACGCGGGCGGCAGCGCCGTCGGGCTGCAACACCCAGTCCCCCAGGCAATTGCCCCAAAAGGTATCGCCTGCGCCGACGGTGTCCACCAGGGTCACGGTTGGCACGTCTTGTGTGGCTTGGGCGCCGTCCACCGTCATCCAGGCACCGTGTTCACCAAACGTCAGCGCCACGCGGGAGGCGCCTTGCCCGGTAAAGTGGCGCGCTATTTCGGGGGCGTTGGTTCTGCTGGGGTCGGTGAAGCCCAGCAAAGCCAGGTCTTCGTCGCTAGCCTTGAGCCAGTCCGCCAGGGCCGCCACGGCGTTGACCGCCTCCACGTAAAGCGCTAGGTCAGAGGCCAGTTTGGGCCGCAAATTCACATCCACACTGATCGTCCAGCCCAGCGCCTTGGCGCCCTTCAGGATTGCCAACACTTTGTCGTGCTCTGGCGGCACCAGCAGCAAGGAGCCGGTGTGCAAGACGCCGGGCTTGGCACCCGCTAACGCGCTCAGTACCTGTTCCACCGTGTAGTCCCGATCGGCCACGCCTTCACGGTAGAAGCCATAGCTGGGCTGCCCGTTGTTAAGTTGCACCACCGCCAGGGCGGTGGGCAGGCGGCTGGCTGGTAATAGCAATTCAACGCCGTCATTCGCCAGTTGAGCACCCATCTGCAGGCCAAACAGGTCGGTTGACAGGGCGTTGAGATAACCCACCGAGGCGCCGCGCAAGGCCGCAGCGCGCGCCATGTTGAAGGGGCTTCCGCCCATGAAGGGGCGCAAGCTACCGTCCGGCTGCGCCACGCAGTCCATCAGGGCTTCGCCCAGAACCCACACAAAGGCGCTCATTTTTTGAGCAGCCGTTGGCGACGGATCACGTCAATCCACACCGCCAAAATAACCACCGCGCCGATGGCCATCATTTGGCGGAACTGCGAGATCTCCATCAGGTTCATGCCGTTGCGAATCATGGTGATCAGCACCGCGCCAAACAGGCTGCCCCAGATGCTGCCCCGTCCGCCAAAGAGGGAGGTCCCGCCCAGAATCACGGCGGCAATGGCATCGAGTTCAAACATTTGCGCCATCTTGCCGCTGCTGGAGTCCATGCGCGCCATCAGCAGGATCGCGCCCATGGCACAACTCAGGCCGCACACCACATACACGCCCAGTTTGTACCAGCGAATGTTGATACCCACCTGGCGCGCGCCCATCTCGTTGGAGCCCATCGCATACACATAACGCCCCAGCTTGGTGCTCGACAAGATGAAGGCCATGGCAACAAAAAACACGCCGGTGATCAGGATCGGCATCGGAATGCCGAGCAGCTCGCCGTAGCCCAAAAAGGGCAGGGGGTCCGGCATGCCGGAGTTGTCAAACCCGCCCGTGGATTCAAACGCGAGGCCCCGCCACAGCGTCAAACCGCCCAGCGTGACAATGAACGACGGAATCCCGACAAACGCCACCAAGTAGCCGTTGAACACCCCCACCGCAGCGCCAATGGCCAGTGCCGCCGCCATGGCTGCGTAAGGATTAATGCCCAGTTTGATCATCATGTGGCCGGCGACGGCACCGGCCAGGGCGGTCAACGCGCCCACGGCCAGATCAACCCCGCCGGTCAGAATCACAAAGGTTTGCCCACCCGCCAGCAACGCAATCACCGAGGCTTGCACCAGGATATTGGAGAGGTTGCCTGGGGTCAGGAAATAGGGCGATGCCAAGGTTAAGAAGACGCCCAGGACCAAAACGGCCACCATCGCGCCATACCACTCTTGCCGGGTGATGGACTTCATTTTTATTGTTCCTGAATCGTCTTGGGGGTCGCAGGCGTTCTTGTCGAACGGTGCTTACTTGGCCTTCATGAACTGCGCCACGCCAGAGTCTTTGGCGAACTGGTCCACATTGGTGGGCAGCACCAGGTAGGAGCCGGTGTCAATACGGGCCTCGACCTTTTTGCCAGCAGCAGCCGCAATGGCGGTTTCCACGCCGACCTGGCCAATTTTGGCGAGCATTTGGGCAGCGTTGGCTTGTTGCCAGCCTTGTTTCATCATGTCCAGGCCACCGGGCGAGCCGTCAAAGCCGGCAATCATGATGGAGCCAGGCTTTTTACCTGCCGCCATCATGGCCGCTTTGGCACCCAAAGCACCGCCGTCCCAGGCGCAGGCAATCACCTTGACTGCGGGGTTGGAGCGCAGTGCCGTTTCCACACCGTTTTGGGCCATGGTCTGGTCCCAGGTGGTGGAGACTTCAACCACCTTGACGTTCTTGCGCACGCCATTCAAACCATCGAGAAAGCCCTTTTTGCGTTCTTGTCCGGTTGACTGCCCGAGGTCGCCAGTGATGTAAATCACGGTGTCACCGTCTTTGACCTGCTCACCAGCCCATTTGCCTTGCACCATGGCGGCCTTGATGTTGTCGGTGGCGACATACGATGTGATCTTGGCGCCGGTGATGTTGGTGTCCACAGCCACCACGGCAATGCCGGCTGCCAGGGCCTTGTTGATGGCCGGGGCAATGCCGGCGCTGTCCACGGGGGCAATCGCAATGGCGTTGACCTTGCGGGTGATCATGTCCTCGACGATGGCGAGTTGCTTGGAGAGTTCGCCTTTTTCTGCGGCGAGTTGAATGAACTTGACACCGGCTTTTTCACCCGCGGCCTTTGCGCCGCCGTTGATCAGGGTCCAGCCCTCGTTGGTGTTGCCGTTGGTGATGTAGGCGATGGTGGTCTGAGCCATGGCAGCTGACATCAAGCCCGCTGTGGCGAAGGCGACGGCCAGACGGCCCAGTGCAAGTTTCGTACGCATTTTTGTATCTCCGGTGATCAGGTTTAAGTAGTAGGAGCAGCGCACAAGCGGGTCTGTTGCGTGCTGGGTCTGGATTAAATCAGAAAAGCCGATTAAATAAACCTAGTAGTTTTACTAAGTAAAAAATATGAAATATCTGGCATGCTCTGACCTCAATTTTCAAAATTTGAGATAGCCATGACCTCACTCCAACCGGTTCTGCACATCAGCGGACTCACCAAACATTACGGCGGCGTTGAAGCGCTGACCGACGCCGGCTTCAGCCTGCTGCCGGGCGAGCACGCCGCCATCGTGGGTGACAACGGCGCGGGTAAAAGCACCTTTGTCCGCCTGATCACCGGGGTGGAGCAGCCCAATGCGGGTGACATCCGGCTTGACGGCAACAAGGTCAGTTTTGCCTCGCCACTAGACGCCCGCGAGCAAGGCATCGAGACGGTGTACCAGACACTGGCCCTGGCCGAAGACCTGGATGTGCCGGCCAACATTTTTTTGGGCCGTGAACTGACCCGGTTCAACCTGGGTCCGCTGTCCATCCTGAACCACAAGGCGATGCGCGAGAAGTCAGCCGAAATGCTCGCCACCACCGGCGTCAAAATTCAGGACATGTCAGAGAGCCTGCGCGGCATGTCGGGTGGGCAGCGCCAGTGCGTGGCGATCGCGCGGGCGGCCGGCTTCGCCAAGAACCTGATCATCCTGGACGAGCCCACCGCCGCTCTGGGCGTGGCCGAGACGGCCCGGGTCGAACAAATCATCAAGGGCCTGAAGGCCAAGGGCATCCCGCTGATCATCATCAGCCACAACCTGCGCCAGGTGTTTGAGCTGGTGGACCGGATCTGGGTGTTTCGCCAGGGCCGCATCATTTGCAGCCGACTCACCCGCCAGACCCACCCCGAGGAAATTGTGGGCCTGATCACCGGGGCCATTCATCCGTCCCAGTTGCCCGCAGAAGAGGCGCTGACATGCTGAAAGGAATCGACCCCCTGTTGACCCCCGAGCTGCTCATGCACCTGAGCGCCATGGGCCATGGTGAGTGGGTGGCGGTGGTGGACGACAACTTTACCGCCCAGTATTTGAGTCAGGGCAAGCCTGTGGTTCGCCTGCCAGGCAACAGCCTGGCGCGCGTCAGCCGGGCGGTGTTGTCGGTGATTCCGCTGGCCGAAGATGTGGCCCAGCCCGCAGCCTTCATGCACGTGTGCCATCAGCCCGCGGGTCACCGGACCGCCGCGCAGCAAGACATGGTGGATTTGGTAGTGCAAGACGGCTGGTCCGCCGACCGGGTTCAGGGTGTTGAGCGCTATGCCTTTTATGACAAAATAAAACTCGCCAGTCTGATCATTCAGAGTGGCGAAGTCACCGCTTACGGCAACGCCATGTTCTGCAAAGGCGTCATTCTTAACTGAACCCGGATTTCTTTTGACCGATACGACTGCTTTTGTCCGCGATCCGCGCATGATGCGCGGCTCCAACCACACTGGCATGCGCCAGTTCAACGAGCGCGTTGTGTTGCAGGCCATTCGTCACCATGGCCCCATGCCCAAGGCTGATCTGGCGCGCCTGACCCAGCTGTCAACCCAAACTGTGTCCATCATCGTCAACCGGCTGGAGGGCGACGGGCTGCTCACCCGGCAGGCGCGGGTGCGCGGAAAAATTGGCCAGCCTTCGGTGCCCATGGCGCTCAACCCGGACGGTGCTTTCAGTGTGGGGCTGCAGGTGGGGCGGCGCAGCCTGGAGGTGCTGGTGTCGGACTTTCTGGGTCAACCGCGCCATCGTCTTCAATTCAGCTACCGCTATCCCGACCCTGACGCCGTGTTGCGCAACATCACACAAGGCCTGGCCCAGATGCAGTCCATGATGGGCGAGCATTGGACGCGAACGGTGGGCATCGGCCTGACCGCGCCGTTATCGCTGCACAAATGGTCCGACTTGCTGGGTGGCGAAGCAGGTCTGGCTTTGCAAAGTTGGGAGCGCGTGGATTTGCTGACCGCCGTGCAAGCCTTGACCGACTTGCCGGTTGAATTTGCCAAAGACACCACAGCCGCCTGTATGGCCGAAATGCTGCAAGGCCACGGGCGCAGTTTTGACAGTTACTTGTATGTCTTTGTAGGGACCTTTGTGGGCGGTGGGTTGGTGCTTGCGGGGCACATTGTTGCGGGCGCACGCGGTAACGCCGGGGCGATTGGCTCCATGCCCATGGGTTTGGGGGGGCAGGCATCCCAACCGCCACAGTTATTGCAACTGGCCTCGGGTTGGCAGCTGGAGCAGGCGCTGGAAAACGCCGGTTTTGAGCCCCAGCTGGTGCACCAAGCCCACATCATGGACCCTGACTATACGGCTCTCACGGCCCCTTGGCTGGCCCAGGCCAGCCGGGCTTTGGCGATGACTGCGGCCAGTGCCTCTGCGTTGGTGGACCTGGATGCCGTGGTCATTGACGGCTCTTTGGGGCGTCCTTTGATCGAGGCGCTGATAGGAGCCACCCGCGAACAACTTCAGTCCTACAACCTGGACGGTTTGCACCCCCCCGCCGTGGTAGCCGGCCAGGTGGGCTCCCACGCCCGCGCCCTGGGCGGCTCCTTGCTGCCGCTGCATACGCAGTTTTTCCCCATTAAAGACATCTTTCTCAAGCAGGACCTCATTTGAAAATCTACCTTGATTCAGCCGTGGTCAAAGCATGGTCTTTGCCCGCGGGCTGCCCGCCCGTCCAGGGCGTGACCACCAACCCCACCCTGATTCAGCAGGCAGGGCTGCCGGTGAGTTTGCCGACCTACCTGAGCCTGGTGCAAGCCGCCGGTGACCAAGGCCTGGCAGAGCTGATGCTCCAGTTGCCTTCACCCGACGCTGCCCAAGCCCTGCACTGGCTGGCACCGCTGCAAGCGGCGGCTGAACAGGCCCGGGTACGCATGACCCTGAAGCTGCCTTGCCACCCCAACTGGTTGCCCGCCATCAAAGCGGTACAGCAAGCAGGGCAGGCCATTTTGCTGACCGGCCTGTCGAATCCGGTGCAACTGCTTTGGGCCCAGTCCCTAAACGTGGCTTATGTGGCGCCATATGTGGGGCGCTTGGCCACTGACGGACGCGATGTCTGGGCGCTGATGGAGGCCTGTGTTGCGGTGCAGGCCAATGGCCCAGCCTTGTTGGCGGCCAGCATCAAATCGCCCGATGTGCTGGCCCGCCTGATCGGCTGTGGCGCTGCTGCCGCCACCTTGCCGCCGGCCAGCCTGGTGGCTTGGTCAAAAGATGCCCTGACTCAACATGCCATCGAGCAGTTTGAGCGGGATACCGAACTGAGTTTGCGCTGACGCGCCCGCCATGACCGCGCCTACCCTGGCCGATCGTCGGCGACTCCTTCAACTTGCATGCTTGAGTGCGGCCACCTGGTGTTTACCGCAGAGCGCTCTCAGCCAACTGCGCTCCAGCACCAACCCCTTTACTTTGGGTGTGGCCAGCGGGTCACCCACACACGAATCCTTGGTGTTGTGGACGCGTTTGCATGTGCCCGGCTTTTTTGGCGGGTTGGGATCAGCGCCTGTGGCGGTACGCTGGGAGCTGGCGCAGGACGAGCAGTTCAGCCGCATCGTGCAAAGCGGGGTCGCCAGCGCAAGCTCCGAGCTGGCCCATTCGGTGCATGTGGAGGTGAGCGGCCTGGCGGCTGACCGCTGGTATTTTTACCGCTTTATGGCCGGTGACGCAGTAAGCCCGGTGGGGCGCACACGCACTTTTCCGAAGCCTGAGGCACTTGCAGCGCGGCTGCGCCTGGGCTACGCATCGTGCCAAAAGTGGGAAGACGGTTACTTTTCGGCGTGGCGACACATGCGCCAGGAGAACCTGGACGCCGTGATGTTTCTGGGCGACTACATCTATGAATACCCGGCACCTAACGGCAAAGTGCGCGTGCCGACCGGCGGCTGGGTGCTGACCCTGGATGACTATCGCCGGCGCTACGCCCTGTACAAGGGCGATGCTGATTTGCAGGCCATGCACGCAGCCTGCCCCTGGCTCATGACCTGGGACGACCATGAGGTGCAAAACGACTATGCGGGCTCGCAGGCCGGTTTCAGTAGTGCGTTTGATCCCTCCAGTCCGGCTGATTTTCTGAGCCGTCGCGCAGCGGCTTACCAAGCCTACTACGAACATATGCCAATTCGGGCCGCCACCCTCAGCACCGCTCTGGGCGACTTGTCCCATGCGCTCCAAGCCGGGGCCGAGATGCGCATTCACAGCCGGGTGTCATTTGGCCGGCTAGCGTCCCTGTATCTGCTGGACACCCGCCAGCACAAAGACCCCCAGGTGTGCCCACGCGATGGCGCCTTGGGTTCTGCCATGGTAGACCCGGCTACGTGCCCCGCCTGGCAATACCCGGCGCGCAGCTTGTTGGGCCAGAAGCAGGAACGCTGGCTGCGCGACGAGTTGGCCACACCCCAGGCGCGAGAGAGCGGCTGGAATGTGCTGGGACAGTCCAGCCTGTTTGGCCAGCGCGATTTCAAACCCGGGCCCGGCCAGACCTTATGGAACGATGGCTGGGACGGCTATGCAGGGGCCCGCACCCGCCTGACGCAGGCGTTGCAACAGCAGGCTGTACCAAACCCGGTGCTGCTGGGCGGTGACGTGCACGAAAACTGGGTAGGTCATGTCAAGTTCGACTACAACGACCCGGCCAGTGCCAGCGTCGGAGTGGAGTTTTGCGGCACCAGCATCACCTCGCGCTCTGGCGGCAATGCCAAAACAGCGCAGCGCCTGGCCGAGAACCCGCACTTTATTTTTGCCGACGCCCAGGCCAAAGGCTACGGCGTGGTGGAGTTCACGCCCAGCCAACTCACCACCACCTTGCGCGTGGTGGACGACGTGACACGGCAAGACACCCGCATTGACACCTTGGCTACTTTTACAGTCCAAAGCGGACGCCCGGTGATTGAGCGGGTGTAGAGCGTCACGCTGTGAATCCAAGCCTCGCAATCAATTCAGCGCCGATTGAGACAAGCCAAGCACCTAGAATTCAACAATGACTTACCCCAATACCCAACTTTTCATCGCCGGCGAATGGCGCGATTCCATTGACGGAAAAAGCATCGCTGTGTTCAACCCCGCTACCGGCCAGGAGATCGGCCGCGTCGCCCATGCCGGCGTTGCCGATCTGGATCTGGCGCTCGCCTCGGCACAAAAAGGCTTTGAGACCTGGCGCGACATCCCGGCTATTGAGCGGGCCAGGTTCATGCGCAAGGCTGCCGGACTCCTGCGCGAGCGCGCCGTGGCCATTGCCGCAGTGCTCACGCAAGAGCAGGGCAAGCCGCTGGTTGAGGCCAAAGGCGAAGTCATGGCTGCTGCCGACATCATTGACTGGTTTGCAGACGAAGGCCAGCGCATTTATGGCCGTATCGTGCCCTCACGTGGCAACCTGGCTATGCGCCAGATGGTACTCAAAGACCCGGTGGGTCCAGTTGCTGCTTTTACGCCGTGGAACTTCCCCATCAATCAGGTGGTGCGCAAGATGGCGGCCGCGCTGGCCGCAGGCTGCTCCATGATCGTCAAGGCCGCAGAAGAAACCCCGGCTGCACCCGCCGAGTTGATTCGGGCGTTTGCCGATGCGGGCATACCTGCTGGCGTGCTGGGCTTAGTCTATGGTGATCCGGCAGAGATATCCAACTACCTGATTCCACACCCCGTCATTCGCAAGATCACCTTCACCGGTTCTACCCCTGTGGGCAAGCAGTTGGCTGCTCTGGCGGGCAAGCACATGAAGCGGGTGACCATGGAGCTTGGCGGCCATGCGCCGGTGATCGTGGCTGAAGACGCCGATGTGGCGCTGGCGGTCAAGAGCGCAGGTGCAGCCAAGTTTCGCAATGCCGGCCAAGTGTGCATATCGCCTACGCGTTTTCTGGTGCACGAGAGCATCAAGAACGACTTTGCGGCGGCGTTGGTCAAGTACTCGCAAGGCTTGAAGGTGGGAGATGGCTCCGCCGAGGGCACGCAAATGGGCCCGCTGGCCAACCCACGCCGAGTGACAGCCATGGCCGAATTCACACAGGATGCGATCAAGCACGGCGCCACAGTGGCACACGGCGGCGAACGTATCGGTGATACCGGCAACTTCTGGCAGCCAACCGTGCTGGTGGATGTACCGCTGCAGGCCAAGGTATTCAATGACGAACCCTTCGGGCCTATGGCCGCCATCCGCAGCTTCAACACACTGCAAGAGGCCATCGATGAGGCCAATCGCCTGCCGTTCGGTCTGGCGGGTTACGCCTTCACGGGTTCGCTCAAGAACGCCGATTTGCTGGCCCGGCGTGTGGAAGTCGGTATGCTCTGGATCAACATGCCCGCGATGCCATCCGCCGAGATGCCCTTTGGCGGTATCAAGGATTCAGGCTACGGCTCCGAAGGTGGCCCGGAGGCTGTAGAGGCTTACCTCAATACGCGTGCGGTGGCGGTGATGAATGTCTGACAAGGCCTGACTGGACTCATCCAGAGGGCGGCGCTGATTGACAAAGTGCAGCATGGTCAGTGAGGGGTCGCCCTGCGGGTCCACGTTCCAGACTTGGATGTTGGGTTCGTGGCTACCCAGGTTGCAGTTCTGCAGCCGCTTGGTGGCGTCAGGAGTCACGGCGCACCAACAGTGCTGACTGTCGATGACACCGGGGCAGATGGCTCCGCAAATGTGCCCTGGCCTTCGACCTCCTCCTTGATTTAGCAAAACCCCAAGTCCACGCTACGCCATCCGCCCCAGCGTCATCTATGGCGCTGAATGTCGGATTCAGTAAGACATAAATCTTCAGTAGCCTCCAAGTCAGTCTGGAGTCCTGTTTGGGAATGACCATGAACCTCTGAATTCATGCTCCAGTAGACGCAGTTTTGGCCTCTTGGGGCGCTGCAGAGTCTGCTGAGCAGGTTTTTTAGTGTTTTATGGCTCTAGCCGGTGTTTTAATTTCCTGAGTAGCTATATAAATAGTAGTGATGTGGGTGGGGGGGGGAAATGCTTCTTCTAGGCGCTTGTGGTGGGCTGGTTAGCGGTGGTTGCTGTCATTCAGGCGGTTTGTCCAGTGGGCTTTGGTCAGATTGAGCATTTGCTCACGCAACCAAGGCACCAATAGAGTTGACGTAAAACCAGTGTGTTGGCATTTCAGGAGTTGTTATGACTTTTGATTTATATCGAAAATCTTCTGAAACCCTTATTTCATGCGGAACTCAAGAGCTTTTCTGCTCTAACGCGCAAAGCACTTTATGAAACAAATAGCCGAGTTTCTAGACAACTCCCCCCTTGTTCGAATATGGGTCAAACTTAATCAGTCGGCCACCATATTTGCGCTTTGTGTGGCATTGGGAGCACTGTATGTCGCATACACGAAATACAGCGAAGACAAGGTTAAGGCCGACGAGGACAGAATTACAAAGGCTTGGGACACACTGACAAGGATGTCAGGCAAAGGCAGCAACGGGGGCCAAGTCGCAGCGATTCAAATATTGGTGAATAACGGCGTGCGCCTTGATCGCGTAAATCTCCACAACACATATCTCGCTGGGGCGAACCTAAAAGGGGCATTTCTTACCGGGGCGAACTTGTCCGGTGCGAATTTGAGCAATGCCAATCTTCAAGGGGCGGACCTCTCTGATTCCGACATGAAGAACACAATTTTGGTCAATAGTAATCTCGGTAACGCAACGTTTGACGGGGCCACTCTTGATGGCGCTAAATTGGCGTTTTCAAAAGTCGATATTGCCGTAGTGCTCTCAAGATCCATGAGAAAGACCGACATCACTGGTGTCAAATTTGTGGAAGAAAATGAGGACGGGATAAGTGATTTTTCAATGTTTGGGGACACCATTGCAGAAAACTGGAGAGCCGATGAGCGTCAGAGAAGGATCAATGAAACTTGCTCAGAGAAAAAATGGAATAGGCCCCAAGACAAATTGTTGCCCATAAAAATTGCTAACGCCCCTTGCCCCTTCAAGGTCGACTATCAAAGCATCAACATAAGGTCCTACGGGTATGCAAGTAATGACCAACCCATCACTCCACCGGACCTGCTGGCTAAAACCGCGGCAGGCCGGTGAACTCAGATGTTAAGGTACCAAATCAGATGATTTGGATGACCTCTGTCGGGGAATTTGGCTGTCGCCTTGGGGCTTTTGCGGAATTAGAACAATAGGCTCCAGTGCTCAATTCTTCAGCCGTCAGTACGACTTTATGGGAGAAATTCTGTAGTGCGGGATTCTCGGAGGTCGTCTTCGACCGCTATTCAGGGTGATGACGCAAAATGCTGATGCGCCAATTCACGGAGTTCCACCACCCAAACTAGCCCGCTTCTCGCGTTTCTGCTCAGAGATCAGCGTCACCCGGCCGTCAGTATCCTGGCTTTCAAGGCGCACGGTAAAACCCCATAGCGTGGCCACATGGGCCAACACGGCCTGACTGGATTCGTCCAGGGGCCGGCGCTGGTGGGAAAAATGCCGCAGGGTCAATGACCGGTCGCCACGCAAGTCCACGTTCCACACCTGAATGTTGGGCTCGCGGCTGCCCAGGTTGTATTGATCGGACAGTTGGCGGCGCAGGGTCCGGTAGCCTGTCTCATCGTGAATGGCCTGAATCTGCAATTTGTCCCGTGCGTCATCGTCCAGCACCGAGAAAAACCGGAACTCCCGCATCAACTGGGGCGACAGGTATTGGGCGATAAAGCTCTCGTCCTTGAAGTTCTGCATGGCAAACTCAAAGGTCTCGCGCCACGGTGTGCCGGCAATGTCGGGAAACCACTCCCGGTCTTCATGTGTCGGGTTCTCGCAAATTCGCTGGATGTCACGCCACATGGCAAAACCCAACGCGTAGGGGTTGATGCCCGAATAGTGAGGGCTGTTGTAGCGCGGCTGGTACACCACATTGGTATGCGACTGCAAAAACTCCAGCATGAACCCATCAGACAGCGCGCCCTCATCGTAGAGGGTGTTGAGCAGCGTGTAGTGCCAGAAGCAGGCCCACCCCTCGTTCATGACCTGGGTTTGGCGCTGTGGGTAGAAGTACTGCCCGATCTTGCGCACGATCCGAATCACCTCACGCTGCCAAGGCTCCAGCAAGGGTGCATTTTTCTCAATGAAATACAGCAGATTTTCTTCGGGCTCCGGGGGGTATCGCTTTTCCTCCAGGCTTTTGCCTGCCTCCGTGCGTTGTGGCAGCGTGCGCCACAGGTCGTTGACCTGGGTTTGCAGGTAGTCCGCGCGCTCTTTTTGGCGCGCCGCCTCCTTGGCCAGCGAAAGCCGGGCCGCCCGCTTGAACCGGTCCACCCCCACACCCAGCAAGGCGTGGCAGGCATCCAGCAGGCGTTCCACGGCGCTCACACCGTGGCGTTCTTCGCAGTCGGCTATGTAGTGGCGGGCAAACACCAGGTAGTCGACGATGGCATCGGCGCTGGTCCATTGCTTGAACAGGTGGTTGCCTTTGAAAAACGAGTTGTGCCCGTAGGCCGCATGGGCGATGACCAGCGCCTGCATGGGCAGGGTGTTTTCCTCCATCAAGTAAGCAATGCAGGGGTTGGAGTTGATAACGATCTCATAGGCCAGGCCCATCTGGCCACGCTTGTAGCGCCCCTCGGTCGCCAGAAAATGCTTGCCGAATGACCAGTGGTTGTAATACACCGGCATGCCGATCGAGGCATAGGCGTCCATCATCTGTTCCGCGCTTATTACCTCGAGCACATGGGGGTAGCCGTCCAACTGGTAGCGGGCGGCTACCTCGCCAATGGCTTTGTCGTATTGCTCCAGCGCGGTGAAGGTCCATTCAGAACCGCTGGGCAGGGCAGGGCGTTTTAAGGGGGTCATGGTGGGCCTACGCCTGGCGTTTGAACAACTCACGAAACACGGGGTAAATATCGGCCACCGTGGCAATGCGCCGCATCGCAAACTCACCCGGATGGCTTATCTGGAGCCGTGTGTACTCTTGCCACAGGTTCTGAGGGGGGCCATCGGTGATCTCGATGTAGGAAAAATACTGGGTGAGTGGCAATATCTTTTCATCCAACAAGGCACGGCAGCGGGGAGAGTCGTCGCCCCAGTTGTCGCCGTCCGAGGCCTGCGCGCCATAGATGTTCCACAGGCTGCTGGGGTAGCGCGCCACCACGATCTTGTGCATGAGGTCCAGCGCGCTGGAGACCACGGTGCCCCCTGACTCGCGTGAGGTAAAAAATTCGTCTTCATCAACCTCGCTGGCCACCGTGTGGTGGCGAATGAACACCACATCAATGCGCTCGTAATTGCGGGTCAAAAACAGGTACAGCAGCATGAAAAACCGTTTGGCAATGCTCTTGCGCCCCTCGTCCATGGAGCCTGAGACATCGAGCAGGCAAAACATCACCGACTGCGTGCTGGGCTGGGGCACCTGAACGCGGTTGCTATAGCGCAGATCGAACGAGTCCACAAAGGGCACCCGCTCCATCTTGATGCGCAGATGGGCAATCTCTTGGCGCAGGCGTGCCAACTCGGGGTCGTTGTCGGCCAAGCGGTTCTTTTTCTCATCCAGTTCCGCTATCAGGGCCCGCAGTTGTGCAGCGTACGGGCCGCCTACGGCAATGCGGCGGGAGGCCGCGCCGCGCATGGTGCGGGCCAGGTTGATGTTGGCGGGAACACCGCTTTGGGTGTAACCGGCGCGCACCCGGCGGGTTTGTTCGACATGGGCAAGTTGCTGCTTGACCAGGTTGGGCAACGCGAGTTCATCAAAAAAAATATCCAGAAACTCGTCTTTGGTGAGCGTGAAGAGAAACTCGTCCAGCCCCGCGCCGTCCTGACTCGCCTCGCCCGGCCCCTGGCCGCCGCCGCCCCCGGGCGGGCGCTCGACCTGGTCCCCGCTGTTGAACCGGTCATTGCCGGGGCGCACCGTTTCCCACACGCCACCGCGCCCATGTGAAAACTGGGGCTCCGCAATGTCTTTGCCCGGAATACCGATCTTTTCACCGTTGTCGATGTCGCGAATGCCGCGCTTGTTGATGGCATCCGACACGGCTTTTCGAATCTGGCCCTTGTAGCGCTCCAGAAAGCGCGCGCGGTTGACCGAGCTTTTGTGCTTGCTGTCGAACCGGCGGTCGATGATGCGCACCGTCATGGCATGCCCTGGTGGGTGTTGACAATAAGGATTTATGACGACTTGCGAACGCGCAAGTACCACTCGCACAGCAGGCGAACCTGCTTCTCGGTGTAGCCCTTGCTGATCATGCGGTTCACAAAGTCTTTGTGCTTTTTGTGTTCCTCGCCGCTGGCTTTGGTGTTGAACGAGATGACGGGCAGCAACTCTTCGGTGTTGGAGAACATTTTTTTCTCGATCACGGCGCGCAGCTTTTCATACGAGGTCCAGGCCGGGTTGTTGCCATCGTGCTTGGCCCGCGCGCGCAGCACGAAGTTAACTACCTCATTGCGGAAGTCTTTGGGGTTGGAGATGCCGGCGGGCTTTTCTATTTTTTCAAGCTCGCTGTTGAGCGCGCCCCGGTCCAGAATTTCACCCGTATTGGTGTCGCGGTATTCCTGGTCCTGAATCCAGAAGTCGGCATAGGTCACGTAGCGGTCAAAAATGTTTTGGCCATATTCCGAATAGCTCTCCAGGTAGGCGGTCTGAATCTCCTTGCCAATGAATTCGGCGTAGCGTGGCGACAAGTATTCCTTGAGGTAGCGGGTGTAGCGGTCAGCCACCTCGGCCGGAAACTGCTCCTGCTCGATTTGTTGCTCCAGCACATACATCAAATGCACCGGGTTGGCAGCCACCTCGCGGTGGTCAAAATTGAACACGCGCGACAAGATCTTGAACGCAAATCGGGTGGACAAGCCGGTCATGCCCTCATCAACCCCCGCAAAATCGCGGTACTCCTGATAGCTCTTGGCCTTGGGATCGGTGTCTTTGAGGTTCTCCCCGTCGTAAACCCGCATTTTGGAAAAAATGCTGGAGTTTTCGGGTTCTTTCAGGCGCGACAAGACCGAGAACTGGGCCAGCATCTTGAGCGTGTCGGGCGCGCAGGGTGCTTCGGCCAGTGAGGAGTTGGTCAAGAGCTTTTCGTAGATGTGAATCTCATCCGACACCCGCAGTGAGTACGGCACCTTGACGATGTAAATCCGGTCCAGAAACGCCTCGTTGTTGCGGTTGTTTTTGAAGGTCAGCCACTCGGCCTCGTTGGAGTGGGCCAAAACCAAGCCGTCAAATGGAATGGCACCAAAACCTTCGGTGCCCTTGTAATTACCCTCCTGCGTGGCGGTGAGCAGGGGGTGCAGCACCTTGATGGGCGCCTTGAACATCTCTACAAACTCCAGCACCCCCCGGTTGGCCAGGCACAGGCCACCTGAATACGAGTAGGCGTCCGGGTCGCTCTGCGAGTAAGTCTCCAGCTTGCGGATATCGATCTTGCCCACCAAGGCCGAGATGTCCTGGTTGTTTTCATCACCCGGCTCGGTTTTGGACACAGCGACTTGCGACAGCACGGAGGGCCGCAGTTTCACCACCCGAAACCGCGTGATGTCCCCCCCAAACTCGCGCAGGCGTTTGACCGCCCAGGGGCTCATGATGGTGCCCAGGTAGCGCCGGGGGATGTTGAAGTCTTCCTCCAGCAATTTGGCGTCTTCCACCGGGTTGAACAAGCCCAAGGGCGACTCATGGACTGGCGAGCCCTTGATGGCGTAGAACGGCACCTCCTCAATCAGGGTTTTCAGCTTCTCTGCCAGTGAGGATTTGCCCCCGCCCACCGGCCCGAGCAGGTAGAGAATCTGCTTCTTTTCCTCCAAGCCCTGCGCGGCATGTCGGAAGTAAGAAACAATCTGCTCAATGACTTCCTCCACGCCATAAAGGTCCCGAAAAGCCGGGTAACGGCGCAGCACCTTGTTGGCGAAAATGCGGGACAGGCGAGGGTCGCTGCGGGTGTCGACCAGTTCGGGTTCGCCAATGGCCATCAGCATGCGCTCGGCCACGCTGGCATAGGCTTTCACATCACGCTTGCACAACTCAAGATAGTCCTGAATCGACATTTCTTCTTCCTGGGCGGCCTCAAAACGACCCTGGTAACGCGCAAATATATTCATCACCACTCTCCTTTGATGGATGCGTTTCACGGAGGTGAAACAGCTGTTCTCAAACGGCTGGTCTTGTGCTTATTTTTCCGGCTCTGTGTCAAAAATAAATTTAAGACAAAAAAAAGCCCCGGTCAAGGGGCTAAAAGAGCGTGACTTGCGTTAACTCACGGTTGAGCGCATGGGTCAGACAGCAGCCAGCGCTTGCTCCAGGTCTTCCAGCAAATCGTCGATGTGCTCAATACCCACCGACAGGCGAACCATGTCGGGTTTGACCCCTGCTTTGGCCAGCTCGGCCGGGTTGAGCTGGCGGTGTGTGGTGCTGGCGGGGTGGCACGCCAGGGACTTGGCGTCGCCAATGTTGACCAGGCGGGTGAACAATTTCAGCGCATCCTGGAACCGGGCACCGGCTTCCAGGCTGTCAGCAGCCTTGAGACCAAAACTGATGATGCCCGAGGCAAGGCCCCCCATTTGTTTTTGCACCAGCGCGTGGTCCGGGTGGTCGCTCAAACCAGCGTAATTGACCCAACCCACTTTGGCATGCGACTGCAGGTGCTGGGCGATCTTGAGCGTGTTCTCGCAAATGCGGTCCATGCGCAAGGCCAAAGTCTCGATGCCCTGCAAAATCTGAAAGGCCGCCATGGGGCTCAGTGCTGCCCCCATGTTGCGCAGCGGCACCACACGGGCCCGGCCAATGTAGGCT